>JBFHIF010000148.1:0-4538 GCA_041596595.1 Erythrobacter sp.
AATTCGATGGCAGGCTGACCCTGCTCGACCAGAACCGGGTGATCACTCCGAACCCCTATTTCCGCCTGTTCGCGACCACCAATACGGTCGGGCTGGGCGATACGAGCGGGCTGTATCACGGCACGCAGGCGATCAACCAGGCGCAGATGGACCGCTGGAACATCGTCGTCGCCCTGAACTATCTCCCGGCCGAAACCGAAGAGAAGATCGTCAAGTCGAAGACGCCCGAGACCGATGACAAGCTGATCGCCGACATGGTCAAGGTCGCCGACCTCACCCGGCAGGGCTTCATCAACGGCGATATCTCGACCGTGATGAGCCCGCGCACGGTCATCACCTGGGCGCAGAACGCCGAGATCTTCAAGTCGGTCGGGTTCGCCTTTCGCCTGTCGTTCCTCAACAAGTGCGACGAGGCCGAGCGCACACTGGTAAGCGAATATTACCAGCGCGTGTTCAACGAGGACCTGCCCGAAAGCGCGATCCGGTCGAGTTAGACTTGCGGGCCGGTGTTTTAGGCTGCTAATACAGCTGTCATGGGTCTGTTGTCGTTCTTTCGCAGGAGCCGGGGTGAAGATCGCCCCCACGGCGATGACGGATTTTTCGCGCTCTACGAAAGCCGGCGGCCCGATCTGGGCGACGACGATGACGACCTGCCGCCGCGGCGACGCGCACGCGCGGTTCCCGATTACGATCGCTGGGATTCGCGGCTCTCGGCGCTTGAGCACGATGTCGCGCGCGAGGAACGGCGGCGATTGCCGTGGTGGCGACCCGATCACTGGCGCGGACGGCGCAAGCGCTGGTGGGCGGCGCGGATTGTCGCGGCGATGCTGCTGGCGCTAACCATCCTTATCGTCTGGCTCGCTGTCACCGCGCCGCTTTCGAAGAGCCTCGAACCGATCGCACCGCCGCAGGTCACCCTGCTGGCAAGCGACGGCACACCGATCGCGCGCAGCGGTGCGGTGGTGGCGGAACCGGTCCGGGTCGCCGATCTGCCGCCGCACGTCGTCCACGCCTTTCTCGCGATCGAGGACCGGCGGTTCTACTCGCACTGGGGCATAGACCCGCGGGGTATTGCGCGGGCGCTGTGGACCGGTGTGGGCGGGGGCAGCACGATCACCCAGCAGCTTGCCAAGTTCACCTTTCTCACGCCCGAGCAGAGCCTCACCCGCAAGGCGCGCGAGGCGCTGATCGCCTTGTGGCTCGAAGGATGGCTGACCAAGGACGAGATTCTCGAACGCTATCTGTCGAACGCCTATTTCGGCGACAACCAGTATGGCCTGCGCGCGGCGAGCCTTCACTACTTCTACCGCAAGCCTGAAAACCTGCGGCCCGAGCAGGCGGCGATGCTTGCAGGGTTGCTCCAGGCACCTTCGCGCTACGCGCCGACGAAGCATTATGCGCGTGCCAAGGCCCGGATGGACCTGGTGGTGGGCGCGATGGTCGCGGAAGGCTATCTGACCGAGGCCAAGGCGCGCGCGCTTCCTGCGCCAAGGCTCGACGTGCGAACCCGCGACGATCTGCCCACCGGGACCTATTTCGCCGACTGGGCGCTGCCCTTCGCGCGCGAGGGGCTCGAGGCGAGCTATTCGGCGCATACGGTCACGACCACTCTCGACGCGCGGCTCCAGGCGCTCGCCGGGCGGGTGACCTCGCGCGCGCCGCTCAACGGGGCGCAGGTCGCGCTCGTCGCCATGCGCCGCAACGGCGAGGTCGTGGCGATGGTAGGGGGCAAGGATTATGCATCCTCGCCCTTCAACCGGGCCACGATGGCGCGGCGCCAGCCGGGATCGACCTTCAAACTGTTCGTCTATCTCGCCGCGCTCGAGGACGGGTGGCGGCCCGACGACACGATCGCCAACACGCCGATCGAGGTCGGGAGCTATCGCCCCAAGAATGGCGGCGGGAGATATTCGGACACGATCACTCTCGAACAGGCGCTGGCGCAATCGAGCAATGTCGCGGCGGTCCGCCTGATGGGCGAAGTCGGCAGCGAGAAGGTGATCCGCACCGCCCGCGCGCTCGGTGTGGAGTCCCCGCTGCCCGAAGGCGATCCGAGCCTCGCCCTGGGAACCTCGACCATGACGCTGCTCGAACTCACATCGGCCTATGCAGGGGTTGCTTCAAACGCCTTTCCGGTTCGCGCCCGACCGTTCCCGCGCGAGGAACCGGGCTGGTGGGAATGGCTCACCGCGCGCGAAGACAGCCTTTCGGGACGCACGCACCGCGACATCGAACAGATGCTGCGCGCCGCGATCAATCGCGGAACGGGCAAGGCTGCGACCCTTCCGATTCCCAATTACGGCAAGACCGGGACAACGCAGGACAACCGCGATGCGCTGTTCGTCGGTTATGCCGGCGATCTCGTTGTCGGGGTATGGGTCGGGAATGACGACAATTCGCCGCTGGGCCGGGTCACGGGCGGGGGGCTGCCCGCACGCATCTGGAAGGATTTCATGAGCGGCGCGCTGGCTCTCCCCGCGCCCAAGCCGAGCGCTGCACCCGATCCGCAAGGCCCGGTCCAGCCCCTCGATGTCGAGGATGCCGATTCGATCCCGCTCGACGAGAACGGCTCGCGGCTGCGCTTCGAGGAAGACCGGGTGGTGGTCGAAACCGAGATCGAGGGCGTCCCGCTCGAACTGCGTCTCGATGAAAGAGGGCTCGCGATCGAACCCCGCGGGGAACGCGAACCGGTGCCGCGCTAGCGGGTCATCCCAAGAGGATGTTCAAGACCGCGGTTGCGATCGGGCGTTCGCGGTCTTCCTGCCACGCCTCGACAACGACATTGGCGTTGCGCCGGCCCAGGCGGGTGATCCGTCCCTTGGCGAAGCTGGCGCGAGCCTTGCCCGCGGACAGATACTGGACGGTGATGTTTACCGGCTTCAATTGCGCCTCGCGGCCATCCTCTTCCAGCCGGACGTGGAGCGCCGCATAGGCGGCGTTCTCGAGAAGCCCTGCGGTTGCACCGCCATGATAATGGCCCGGTCGTCCCTCCACCGACGGACCGAAATCGACGGTGAGGATGGGGACGCCGTCTTCCCAATCGCAGATCGATATACCCAGTGCGCGGGCATAGGCGGGTAGTGCGACGTCACGCATCGCCGGTTCCAGCCTCGCTGCCTTCCCCATCGCCCTGGTCAAGAATACTGACGGTTCGCGGGTCGCGGGTGATCGTCATGAACACGCCGGCGATATTGGCGACCGGATCATCGCGATCGCCGTCGTGCGCGACGCCGCGGACGAAGGCGGCCGAGCGGGTGGTGCGGTAGCATTCGACCCATCCCCTCACCGCGCTGCGTTCGCGCGAGGCGCGCTGGTAATCGACCCTGAGATCGAGCGTCGCGATCGCGGTGAAGGTTCGCTTGGTCTGCCAGATCGCCATTCCGCTCGCCATGTCCATCAGACTCACGATCGGGCCGGAGGCGAGGGCCGAGCTTTGCGGCTCGCCCAGCAGATCCTCGCGCCAGGGCAGTTCGAGTTCGACCCAGTTGTCTCCGTGATCGCTGTAGCGAAGGCCCAGCCAGCCCGAATGGCCGTGATTGAAGAAGAATTTCGACGCTTCGCGCGGATCGAAGGGAGGAAGTTCGGATGCCATCGCGGCTTCCATGAAAGGCGGACCGCGCCATTACAATCATTTAATTTAACCGGGTCGGGATGCTCGGCCACCTTCCGCGCTGCGCATTCGCCGACAATCCTGCCGGTGCGCGCGAACAAGGGGAACACGAAATGGATCTGCCTAAAATCGACCTCGCGACGCTTCCTGGTCTCGAGACCGCTCAGGGTCTTTACGGCTCGGCACTGCAGTTGGGCGCAGCCTACGAGGAATCGACCATCTCGGTGATGGTCTATGTCTACGAAGCCGCACCGGCCGGTCTCCCGCTTTAACAGCGCGGCGAGGCACGCACACGATGCTGGTGCATCCCGAGATCGCGGCGCTGCGGGGCAACGGGCCCGGGCAGCGCCGCGTCCAGGCACGCATGACGGCCGCGTCTTGCGCGTGGCGAGCCGTTCCGCAGGTGGAGACCATCGCGCGCGCGCTCGACGCTTACGGGGCGGGTGCGCCGCTCGAGAATTGTCGCGCGCTTGCACAGGCTCTCTGCGATATCGGGCACAGCCGTGCGCTCATCCTTCCCTGGATTGCCGAGACGACCGTGGCGCTGCGCGAAGAGCCGCTGGGCGAGGTGCCACATCGCTACCGGGTGGCACCCGGCCTTACCAGCATCCAGTTGATGCAATCGGGCCGGGCGACCCTGAGCCTGCTCGCATATGAGCGTCCCGTGGCGGCACCGAGTGACCCCGAGACCGCGCTGTTCCAGGATCGCGAGACGCACGAGATCGTCCTCTCGGGCGCCGCGCGCGGGACCAGCCACACGATGACCGAAACGGGCCGGATCGTGACCTGCGACCATCGCTGGAAGGCAGGCGACCGCATCCGATGCCCCGACTATCGCCATGCGCGGCAGGTCGTTGCCGCCGAAGAGGCCATGCTGCTGTTACAGCTGACCCGCTTGCCCGATTGCCCCGGACCGACACGCGAATAT
>JBFHIF010000149.1:0-4514 GCA_041596595.1 Erythrobacter sp.
AGGATGGTGCGTGTCGCGCTGTCGATCAGTGCGTCGATATCGGTCAGCCAGCGTAGCGTCTCGCCCGCGATCGCCCGGGCGAGCGCACGGTCGGCGGGTCCATCGACCCCCTTCATCGCGCCCGCTTCGGACTGTTCGAGCGTTTCGCCGCGACGCAGCACCGCATCGATCAGCTTGAGCGCGGCGCGGCGCGCGGGGAGTCCGGGTGTGTCAGCCATCGGCATGGCCCATACCAGTATTGCACAAACGCGCCAGCATCCCCATTGTCGGGCGTGCGATGACAGCGAAGAAATCCAAGGAAGCGCGCGCGTTCACGAAACCCGCACACTGGACCAGCGAGCCGCCGCCCGAGCCGAAGGCGGTCGATCCGCTGAAGGACGAGCCGCGCGAGCTTTCTCCCACCCGCTATGGCGACTGGGAAAAGAACGGCATCGCCTGGGATTTCTGAAGCCGTTTCTCAGAGCGGGCGGAACGTGACCTTCAGCCCGTCCTTGGGCTTGGGGATCGGCCAGTCCTGCCAATCGGGCGCGTAGCCCTCGTCGATCTCGATCCGGTAGCGCTGCAATAGCTGCGCCATCAGCACCTTTACCTGCATGTAAGCGAAATGCAGGCCGAGGCACATATGCGCCCCGCCGCCGAACGGGACCCAGGCATATTTGTGCCGCGCCTTCAACTTGTCGGGAGTGAACCGCAGCGGGTCAAAGTCGTAGGGATCGTCCCAATATTCGCCCGAATGGTGGGTCCAGTGGATGTTGATACCCACCGGAGTGCCCGCGGGGATGCGATAGCCGCCAAACTCGAATTCGCGCAGCGCGCGGCGCGGCATGGAGGGGACCGGGGGGACCATCCGCAGCGCTTCCTTGAACGCCATTTCAGTCAGATCGAGGCGCGCAAGATCGTCGTAATCGAGAGCCCGCGCCGCGCCCGACCCATCGGGTCCGCCGGTGACCGCGACAATCTCCTCGCGCAGCTTTTCCTGCCAGTCGCGGTTCTTCGCCAGTTCATAGATCAGCGTCGTCGCCGAGGAGGTGATCGTGTCGTGCGCGGCCATCAGCAGGAAGCTCATGTGATCGACCACCTCGTCGACCGGCAACAGGCTGCCATCCTCGCGCGTTGCGGTGGCGAACTGGCTGAACATGTCCTGCCCGCCGCCATCGGCGCGGCGGCGATGCGTTTCACGAGTGAGAAACTCGACCATGAAGGCGCGCCCGTCGACCCCGCGCTTCATCTGGGTGAAGGGCAGCGGGCGGCGCACCGGGGCGACCGAGGCCTGGACCATGTCGACAAAGGCGGTGTTGATCCGGTCCGCCTCGTTGCCCCAGGGGATGCCGAGGAAGCTTTCGGCCGCGAGATCGAGCGTCAATTGCTTGATCGCCGGGTAGAAGCGCATCGCGCCTTCCCACTTCGCCACTTCGCGCGCGATCCCGGCGTTCAGCGCGCCCGCGTAATGGCGCATCGGCCCCGGCTTGAACGCGATCGAGAGCGCGCGGCGATCGATCCGGTGATGTTCGAAATCCATCAGCATCAGCCCGCGCGGGAACAATTGATCGAGGATCGGCCCCCAGCCCTGCTCGCTCGAGAAGTTCTTCGCGCGGTCGAACAGCACCAGTTCGTTGGCTTCGGCCCCGATCAGGGCGACGTTCCAGCCGCCAAAGGCGCGGGTCTTGTAGACCTTGCCGTAGGTCGCGACCATGCGCCGGGTGAAGGCGTGCGGATCGGCGAGCATCTTGAAGGTGTTGCCGACCAGCGGCCAGCCGCCCTCGCCCGGAATATGCGCCAGGTCGGCGTTTGTGGGGTTGCCTTCGCCCCAATGGGTCGGCGGGGCGGGGTCATGCGCGGCGAGCGTAGCCATCTGCGTCGCTCCAATTCGAGTGCGGTTTCGCAACTGACCCTAATGTAAGTAAGCGATCAAATCCATCCGGAAAGCTCGCGCCGTGCAAGCGCTTCGAGCATCGTCATCCCGGCATCGCCAGTATTGAGGCAATCGAGCACCGCGAAATCCTTGCCGCCGCCATCGAGAAAGGTCTGGCGCCCCTCGATCGCGAGTTCTTCGAGCGTCTCGACGCAATCGGCCGCAAATCCCGGCGCGGCGATGACCAGCCGCCGCGTGCCTTTGGAGGCTTCGGTCTCGAGCGTGGCATCGGTCGCGGGCTCGAGCCATTTGGCCGGGCCAAAGCGCGACTGGAAACTGGTCTCCAGCCGGACCCCGGCAAAGGATTCGCGCTGCGACAACCTCTCGCCCAGCAGCCGAGCGGTCTTGCGGCAGTGGCAATGATAGGGATCGCCCAGTTCGAGCGTACGCTGCGGCATCCCGTGAAAGCTCAGCAGCATCACCTCGGGCCGGAAACCCAGCGCACCGACCTGGCGCGTGAGATCATCGGCGAGCGCATCGAGATAGGCCGGATCGTCGTGATAGGGGGGAAGGAAACGCAAGGCAGGCTGCCAACGCATCGCACCCAGAACGCGCGCCACCTCGTCGAAAACGGTCGCGGTCGTGGCGGCGCAATATTGCGGATAGAGCGGCGCGACGAGGATCCGGTCGCAGCCGCGCTCCATCAGCGCGGTCAGGCGATCCTCGATCGAGGGCTTGCCATAGCGCATCGCGTACTCGACCACCGCCGCCTCACCCAGCGCCACCGCGAGAGCGGCCGCCTGACCAGCGGTGATCGCGGCGAGCGGCGAACCTGCCTCGGTCCAGACCTTGGCATAGGCTTTCGCGCTTTTCCTGGGCCTTGTGTTGAGAATGATCCCGCGCAGGATCGGCTGCCACGCGATCGGAGGGATCTCGATCACGCGGCGATCGGAAAGGAACTGGGCGAGGTAGCGTTTGACCGAGCGCGCATCGGGCGCATCGGGCGTGCCGAGATTGACCAGCATGACCCCGACCCGCCCCGAGCGGACGGGGGCGTGATCGGCAGGAAGGCTCTGGGTCTGCCAGGTCATCGTTCGCGGCCCTTTCAGAAGCCTTCGGAAAGTAGGGGCAGTCGGCGCAGACGCAACCCCGTGGCCGAGAACAGCGCATTGGCAATCGCCGGCGGCGCGACCACCGCGCCCAGTTCGCCCGGATCGGCCGGTTCGGCTCCGCTCGCGATGAAATCGACCTTGATCTCGGGGCAATCGGCGAGGCTGGGGAGGCCGAGGCTGGCGTAATCGAAACTTTGCGGCACGCCGCTGCGGAACACCTGCGCGTTGCCGAGCGCAAGCCCGATCCCGAACACCAGCCCGCCCTCGATCTGCTGGCGGGCGATGTCGGGGTTGACCACCCGGCCGATATCGACCGCGGCGACAATCCGCGCGACCCTTACTCCCCCTTCGCCTGCGCGCGCGGTCGCGACACAGGCGATGCGCCCCCCGGTTTCGGGGTCGCCGATACGGTAGCAGGCGAGCCCCTGGCCGCTCTGGTCGAGCCCGCCGCCCCATTCGGCCAGCTGCGCGGCGCGCTGGAGGCAGGCGGCGAGCCGGATGTCGTCGCCCAGCATCCCCATCCGGTAGGAGAACGGCTCGCGCCCCGCCGAATGGGCAACCTCGTCGACGAAACTTTCGAGCGCGAAGGCCGAGATCGTGTGTGCGTTGCCGCGCACCCGTCCGGCGGGCAGGCCGGTTTCGACCGGGATATGGTCGACCACCACGCTGGGCAGGCGATAGGGCGGCACCGCGCCTTCGCAGGCGAGCGGATCGGGTCGCCCCGCAGAATCGCGGATCGCCGCCTCGGGCCTGAGATTGCCGAACAGGCGCGCTCCGAATTCGCGCATGGCGGGCGGGGTCGCGATGCGCACGCGCAACGCATCGATGTCCGCGCTTCCCTCGCCCGAGAGCTGCGCTCCGACGAGCACGTGAGCCGGGCTGCGCGGCCGGGCGTGAGTCAGTTCCTCGCGGCGCGACCAGGTCAGTTGCACCGGGCGCCCGAGCTCGCGCGCGATCACCGCGATTTCAATCGCGTGATCGTGTTCGAGCCGCGCATCGAAACTGCCGCCAGCGGGCATCGGGTAGAGCGCCACGTCCTCGGTCGCGATGCCGAGCGCGCGCGCGGCGGCGGCGCGGGCGCTTTCGGGTGCCTGGCTGGCGATCCACAGATCGAGCCGTCCGTTCGCGAACCGCGCAGCCGCGCTCGCGGTTTCGAGCGGAGCGGCTGGCGCTGCATCCATCTCGTAACGGCGCGCAAGGTCGATCCGCTGCATCGCTTCCTCGCCGAACCCGGTTTCGGCCACGCGGTGCGACGGCCCACCTTCGACCATGGTCGAAAGCCGCGCGGAAATAGTGCCGCTGTCGGCCGGGTAGGCAACCTTGAACCGCGGCCGCATCGCATCGAGCGCGCGCTCGGCGCTCCACCAGGTATCGGCGGCGACCGCCAGCCAGCGCCGTGCGCGCACCGCGCCGACCACACCGCGAATCTTGCTCGCGGCCTTTTCGTCGAATCCGGTCAGCTCGGCGCCGTGATTGGGACCGTGACGGATCGCGGCATAGACCATGCCGGGCAAGCGCACGTCGCCTGCGAACTGAAACGAGCCGTCGAC
>JBFHIF010000150.1:0-4514 GCA_041596595.1 Erythrobacter sp.
CCACCAGCGCGGGATGATCAGCATCAAGGCGTAGAGCGCACCTGCCACCCAGCCGTGGAGGTAGTGATAGCCCACGCTGCAGCGGCCCGGATCGAAGACTGGGTCAGCCAGCAAATGATCGAGGTCGATCAGATTAGCCGCAAGCATGACCAGTGCGGCACGCTTCCAGTCCGATCGCCAGAAGACTGCTGCGATCAATAGCGGCGCGAGGAAATGGCCGCCATAATGAAGAGCGAACTGGAGCGCGCCTAGCTCTCCATCCACTCGGCAAAGAACCGCTCATGGGCCGCGCGCAGATCGCTGAGGGACTGGCCCAGAAGGCTGTCGCCAACGACTGTCCCGACCCGGTGGAACCCGATCATCTCGGCCTCGGGAATCTCGGGGCCTTCCGCGACGATCCGGTTGAACGCATCGAGCTTGTCGGGGCTGACGGTCAGAACGTAACGGGCCTGGTCTTCACCGAACAACCATTGCGCCTGGCTATAGGCGGGATTGGCTTCAACCTCGGCACCCAGTCCACTCGAAAGTGCCATTTCGGCAAGCGCGATGGCCAGACCGCCGTCCGACAGGTCGTGGACCGCGTTGACCAGGCCTTCGCCGATGAGGCGCCGGACAATCTGGCTGGCCCCACGTTCCGCGGCAAGATCGACCGGTGGGGCGCGGCCCTCATCGCGGCCATGGACGATATCGAGCCAGAGCGACTTGCCCAAATGCGACCGGGTGGGGTCGGGCCTCGCCCAGAACTCGGGTGCGATCAGGAAGATCGCGTCGCCTTCGGCCTTGAAGGCCATGGTCATCATGCGCGAGACGTCGTCGATCAGGCCGACTCCGCCAATCGCCGGAGTGGGAAGGATCGCGCTGCCCCCGCCGGTTGCCTTGCTCTCGTTATAAAGCGACACATTCCCGCTCACGATCGGGAAGTCGAGAGCCCTGCACGCTTCGCCCATGTCCTCGAGCGCGTGGACGAACTGCGCCATGATTTCGGGGCGTTGGGGGTTGGCGAAGTTGAGACAATTGGTCACCGCCAGGGGGCGTGCGCCCACTGCGCTCAAGTTGCGATAGGCTTCGGCAATCGCTTGCTTGCCGCCTTCGAAGGGATCGGCATGGACATAGCGCGGGGTGCAATCGGTGCTGATTGCGAGCGCCTTGCGCGTCCCGTGAACACGGACCACGCCTGCGTCCCCGCCGGTCTGCAAGGTGTCTCCCATAACCTGGCTGTCATACTGCTCGGCGATCCAGCGCCGCGAGGCCAGGTTGGGGGAAGCCAGCATCGTCTTGAGATCGGCCCCGGGATCGCTGGTGTCCGGAACGTCTGACATAGGCGTGATCCCCGCCCAGGCCGCATATTCCTGCTTCGATAGATAGGGGCGATCATATTCGGGCGCGTCGGCGGCAAGCGGGCCCAGCGGAATGTCGCAGACGACCTCGCCCTTCCATTCGAGCACCATGTGGCGGGTATCTGTGACCTCCCCGATGACCGCGAAATCGAGCTCCCATTTCTCGAAGATCGCCGCTGCCATCTCCTCCTTGCCGGGCTTGAGCACCATGAGCATCCGCTCCTGGCTTTCGCTCAGCATCATTTCGTAAGGGGTCATCCCGTCTTCGCGGCAGGGCACCTTGTCCATGTCGAGCCGGATGCCCGCCTTGCCATTGGTTGCCATTTCCACGCTCGAACTGGTGAGGCCGGCCGCGCCCATGTCCTGGATCGCGACGATCGCATCGGTCGCCATGAGCTCGAGACAGGCTTCGATCAGCAGCTTTTCGGTGAACGGATCGCCGACCTGGACCGTTGGCCGCTTGGCATCGGCGTCTTCCTCGAAGTCGGCGCTGGCCATCGTCGCGCCGTGGATGCCGTCCCGGCCGGTCTTGGAACCGACATAGACGATCGGATTGCCGACCCCGGTTGCCGCCGAATAGAAGATCTTGTCAGCGTCCGCGACCCCAACCGTCATCGCATTGACGAGGATGTTGCCGTCATAGGCAGGATGGAAATTGGTTTCGCCGCACACCGTGGGCACGCCGACACAATTGCCGTAGCCGCCGATGCCTGCGACCACGCCCTTGACCAAATGGCGCATCTTGGGGTGATCGGGCCGCCCGAAGCGCAGCGCGTTGGCATTCGCGACCGGACGCGCGCCCATCGTGAACACGTCGCGCAGGATGCCGCCCACTCCGGTTGCCGCACCCTGATAGGGTTCGATGTATGATGGGTGGTTGTGGCTTTCCATCTTGAAGATCGCGGCCTGACCGTCGCCGATGTCGATCACGCCGGCGTTCTCTCCGGGCCCGCAGATTACCCATTCCGCTTCGGTCGGGAGCTTCTTGAGATGCAGGCGGCTCGACTTGTAGCTGCAGTGCTCGGACCACATGACCGAGAAGATGCCGAGTTCGACAAGGTTGGGTTCGCGGCCGAGCGCGTGGAGCACCCGCTCGTATTCTTCGGGAGAAAGGCCGTGCTGTTCGACGATTTCGGGCGTGATCTGGGAGGCGTTATCAGTCATGGCACGCCCTTTAAGTCACAGGTTCGCAGTCGCCAAGCCGCTGCGTGGATAGTGATAGCGATTATCCGCGACCCACCACGCCAGAGCGGTGAGAATCGCGAAGGCGAGAAGCGCCGTGAGGTAGAGGATCGGGCCAGCCGCGGCAGGTTCAGGGCCGAACCAGCTTATCGCCTGAACTGCGAAAAGGACGACCAGCAATATCAGTGGCGGTCCGGCGGGGCCGCGTGTGCGTCGGATATAGAAAAGGAATGCGGCGAGGATGATGCCGATCTCGAGCGGAATCGCGACTGCGGGGTAGTTCCACAAGCCCAGCCCGAAGGTCCTTTCCCCGCCAGCCATAGTGAGGTCGGACCGGTGCGTCAGCCAGTCGAGGATCCAGTGCGACATCACGACAAGCGCGGCGATCGCTGCGCCATACGCATTGCGGCTTCTTGCAAGGACCAGCAGCGCGAATGCGCCGCCCCACAATGCGGTGCCGAGGAGGGAGTGCGTGTAAGGCATATGGTAGAGATCGAACGGGACCATTCGCGTGATGCCGGGTACGATCCGCATCTTCTCGATCCCGACCAGGGCGAAAGCGAAGAATGCCCAATCAACCAGTTGCGCGGCGACGAAATAGGTCGCGAGACGCGGACCGGACGGCTTCTTCACCAGCGCCGCGGCGAAGAAGGCGGGGGCGAAATGCCCGATAAACATGGGTCTTTCCCCCGGTGGAGACGGATTAACTGGTGAAGCGAAGAGTGGCCCAGGTGGCCGCTGCACTGGCGAGGCCGGTCGCGAACGCGCCCCACATTATGTCGAGAACGGTCACCTTGGTCGCCCAGACCTTGAACACTGCCTGGCTGGTGAGATCGAAGGTCGCATAACAAAGCGCACCGAGCAGGACCCCGTTCAAAAGGGCGGTGCCGACCGAACCGGCCTGGAGCCCGGGGCGGACCGCGAACCAGATCATCCCTGCGATGTAGATCAGGTAGAATGCGATCGCCGCGCCCTTGTCAAAATCCTTCGCCATGATTTCGCCTATGACCGGGCGATAGAGATTGGGCCCGGCCCAGCGCAGCCAGATCGCGTCGACCAGTCCGAACACGAGAGCGGCACAAAGATAAGCGATGACGAATTTGACCATGGCAGATGTCCCCCTGACGACCGTTCGCGAGATTTAGCCCCGCGCACCTTCGCACCTAGCCTTGACCGGGCAGGGATGCGCGGTCAATGCTCGGCTCATGGACGAACAGAACGGTTCTTCGCCCCTGTCGGGCGATATCAAGCAGATGAGCTTCGAGGAGGCGCTCTCGGCGCTCGAGGAAATCGTGCAAAAGCTCGAACGCGGCGATGTGCCGCTGGACGATTCGATCGCTCTTTACGAACGCGGCGAACAGCTTCGCGCAGCGTGCCAGAAGCGTCTCGACAGCGCGCAGGCACGGATCGAGAAGATCGTCACCGGCAGCGATGGGAATCCTTCGGGCACGGTGCCGCTTGATGGAGACGGCTGAGGTGACCCTCACAAGCGTGGACGATGATCTGGTCTCCGCTGGATTGCGGCGGGTTCAGGAGGAGATCGACTCGGTTTTCGATGCCTGCCTCACCGTTCCCGATGACACCCGCGCCCGCTTGGTCGAGGCGATGCGCTATGCGGCGATCGGGGGCGGAAAGAGGGTGCGGCCGCTGTTGCTGGTGAGCACGGCGGAGATGTACGGGGTTGATCGCGACGCGGCGCTGCGCGCAGGTGCGGCTGTTGAGGCGATCCACGTCTATTCGCTGATTCACGACGATCTTCCCTGCATGGATGACGATGCGCTGCGCCACGGCAGGCCTACCCTGCACAAGGCGTATGACGAGGCGACCGCGGTGCTAGCCGGGGATGCGCTGCACGCACTCGCCTTCGAACTGCTTACCGACCAGGGAACGAGCGCCGATCCGTTCGTCCGAAGCGATCTGATCGCGACGCTCGGCAGCGCGAGCGGCATGAACGGCATGGCGGGCGGCCAGATGATGGACATGGTCGCTGACGAG
>JBFHIF010000151.1:0-4494 GCA_041596595.1 Erythrobacter sp.
GTGAGCGAGCCTTCTTCGAGGATCACCCCCTTGAGCTTGCGGCGATCATATTCGAGCAGTTCGGCGGGCCCGAGATTGCGGGCAATCAGGATCGTGTCACGCCGCAGCCCCTGTGTCGCCGCGGTTCCCATCTGGCCCGAAACGATCCTGAGCAGCCGATTGGCGAGATCCTCGAGATCGTGCATCCGCTCGGCCAGCAAGGGATCGTCGATCTCGCGCATCCGCATCCGGGTATGCTGCTGGACGCGCTCGATCGCCGCCTCGGCGGTCAGGCCACTGTCGATCGCCTCGTTGATGCGCCGGGCCCAGCCTTCGTCATAGGCGAACATCTTGTAGGTCTCGAGCACCTCCTCGTGTTCGCCGCCGACCCGAAACTCGGCCTGGTTCGAGAGATTGTCGATCTGCTCGCGCATCTTGTCGAACGCGCGATAGACCCGCTGGCGCTCGGCCTCTGTGTCCTCGGCGACCACCTGGGTGATCTGGACGCGGGGCTGGTGGTAAACCGCCTGGCCCGCTGCCAGCCCGGCCACCAGCGTGAGGCCGGAGACGCTCTGCGGCCCCGTCATCTCCTCGCTCAGGCCGCGCGCCCCTTCCTCGTCGATGAGTTCGGCATTGGCGATCAGTTCGGACAGCACCATCGCGGTGGTCTGGAGCGCCTCGATCTCGACTTCCTCGTAGCGGCGCGGCTCGACATGCTGGACACACAGCACCCCCACCGCGCGTTCGCGGTAGACGATCGGGACCCCGGCGAAGGAATGGAATTTCTCTTCCCCGGTTTCAGGGCGGTAGAGAAAGTCGGGGTGGGCCTTGGCTTCTGCGAGGTTGAGGGTTTCGACATTGGCCGCAATCGTGCCGGTCAGCCCCTCGCCGATCGCCATGCGCGTGACGTGGACCGCGCTCTGGTTGAGCCCGCGAGTCGCGAACAGTTCAAGCATACTCTCGCGCAGCAAGTAGATCGAGCACACTTCGCTGGTGAGGCATTCGCCGACGATCTCGACCACCCGGTCGAGCTTGCCCTGCGCATGCAGGCGCGAGGCCATGACCTCGTGAAGGCGGGTGAGGATCTGGCGGGCGGAAGCGGCTGCTGTCATTGGATGAATCGCTTAGGCAGTCCGGCACGCAAAAGCAAAGCCGGCTTTGCGGCGAACCGGCATACACTCGGTGGCGGCCGGACTGCCCGTGCACGGCGGCTTGTCACCGACAGCCGCCGAACAGATATCGTGAAATCGCGTGGGGACACCGCCCCGCGCGTGTCAGGCGCGGGCGATTTCCTCCTTCAATCGCAATTTGTGCTTTTTGAGCTGTTGGATCGTTGCAGCATCAGGCGCGGGCCGGGCCAATTCCTCGCGGATACGCGCTTCGAGGCCGGCATGTTTGGATTGGAGCGCATTGACGTGAGACGATGCCATACAAGTTCTCCTGTATAAGAGGGGGTGTGCCCCCAGGGGAACGACTCGGCATAGAAGCGGCCGAGCCGCTGGACATGATGAAACCATAACAGCGTTAACTTGCAAACCCCTTCGATTGAGTGAAACGATGACCGCGCACGCGAACGCGATGAATCGAATGGATCGGCAGGCGCAGGAACGAAGGGTTAGAGACCGGGCGGATGAACGAACAGGAGCTGATCAAGACACTCACGCTGCTCAAGAGCGAGCACCGGGATCTCGACGCTGCGATAGCGGCGCTTACCGAAGCGCGCCCTGTCGACCAGTTGCAGGTCGCGCGGCTCAAGAAGCGCAAACTCAGGCTCAAGGACCAGATTGCCCAGATCGAGGACGGCCTGCTCCCCGACATCATCGCGTAAGACCCCCTAACACGGACCGATATCTGTCCCGCGCAGGGACGGCGACCAAAGACTGAGGGATAATCCCTCATCGGACGTGGCGAAACGCGCTATCTCGGACTAGCCAGACACCAGCCATGACCGATGCCGAAAACCTCTCCCGCCCGATTATCGAGGCGCTCTACAACGAAGCCCTTGTATTGGCCGACGAAGTGCGCGCGGTCTTCGCGCTCGGAACGCGCGAACCGGTCGAAGGGGAATGCGCCCAGCTGCGCCTCGCGCTTTCGACCGAGGGGCTCAAAACCACAACCCGGATGATGCACCTGCTCGCCTGGCTGCTCAACCAGCGCGCCTATTTCTCGGGCGAATTGTCCGAAAATCAGGTCCGCAATCACGGCACATTGCCGCCCGATCGCCCCGCCGATCCCGATCAACTGGCGCTGCTCGAACCCGAAACGCGCGAACTGATCAGGGAAACCGAGGCGATGCACCGCCGGATTGCGCGGCTCGACGAGGTCTGGCGCAACGGGCACGGCCACGGTTCGCCCGCGCTTGCAATGCTCGACCGGGTCGATCGCGCCTTCGGCGCACGCTGACCTCTCAGGCGGCCGCGAGGGCCTTTCGCCACGCATCCAGCCGCGCTTCGCGCACGCTTGCCGCCATTACCGGGTCGAACCGGCTGAGCGTGCCCTGCATCGCCTGCGCCGCTGCACCCAGGTCGCTGTAGAGGCCCGCTCCCGCCGCCGCGAGCATCGCGGCCCCGAGCGCGGTGGTCTCGACAAAGCCGGGGCGCTCGACCGGCAGATCGAGCATGTCGGCCAAGTCCTGCGCCATCCAGTCATTCGCGGCCATTCCGCCGTCGATGCGCAGCGTCTGCCAAGCCGCCCCGTCCGCGGCGAAGGCCTGTGCAAGGTCGTGGGTCTGGTGCGCCATCGCCTCGAGCGAGGCGCGCGCCAGCTGCGCCTTGCCACTGGCGAAGCTTAAACCAGCGATCACCCCGCGCGCATCGGCGCGCCAATGCGGTGCTCCGAGACCCGCCAGTGCAGGCACCACCACAACGCCGCCGCTGTCGGGGATCGATCGCGCCAGCGCCTCGGTTTCGCTCGCGACCTCGACGATGCCCAGCGAATCGCGCAGCCACTGGACGAGGCTTCCCGCGACGAAGGCCGCGCCCTCGATCGCGTAGATCCGCCTGCCGTTTGTCTGGGCGAGAACGGTGCCGAGCAGCCGATTGCCCGAACGCGGGATCGTCTCGCCGAAACAGGTCAGCACGAAAGCGCCGGTGCCATAGGTCGCCTTGGTCTGGCCCGGAGAGAGGCAGGCCTGCCCGATGGTCGCCGCCTGCTGGTCGCCCGCCATGCCGCAGATCGGAATTGCGCGCCCGAACAGGGCCGGGTCGGTCTGGCCCAGCGATCCGGACGTATCCGTTACCCGCGGCAGCGCGGCACGCGGGATGCCGAACATTTCGCACAGACCCTCGTCGAAAGCCGCGCCCTCGAGTTCGAGCAGGAGAGTGCGGCTGGCATTGCTCGCATCGGAAATGTGTTCGCCCCCGGTCAGCTTGAAGGCGAGCCAGCTCTCGACCGTCCCGAAGGCCAGTGTCCCGTTCTGCGCCGCGCTCCGGACCTCGGCGACCTCGTCGAGCATCCAGCGCATCTTGGTGCCGGAGAAATAGGGGTCGAGCAGAAGGCCGGTGCGCTGCTGGATCTCGGGTTCGTGCCCGGCCTCGCGCAATCGTGCGCACAAGGGCTCGGTGCGCCGATCCTGCCACACGATCGCACGCGTGATCGGTTCGCCGCTCGTCTTGTCCCACGCGACCACGGTTTCGCGCTGATTGGTGATCCCGATAGCCGCGATCGCATCGGCTCCGCCGGCCTTGTCGACCATTTCGCGGGCGCAGGCGAGAGTGCGATCCCAGATCTCGGCCGCGTCGTGCTCCACCCACCCGCTGCGCGGATAATGCTGCGTGAGGTCGCGCTGGGCGCTGCCAAGAAAGGCTCCGTCGCGTGCGAACAGCATCGCCCGTGTCGAGGTCGTTCCCTCGTCCAGCACGAGGATCGTCTCGGCCATGTCTTGTTCTCCCCTCGCCCGCCGCGGTGCTTCGCGATCTCTCAGGGTTCGACTTCTGCCAGCGCAATCGCCATATGCAAACCCATGGTAGTCATTCCTCCCAAGCCGTGGCCGACAGGCAAAGCGCAGCGGATCGAACCGCTGGTGCGGCGCGTGCTCGCGCCCAACCCGTCGCCTTATACCTTCACCGGAACACAGACTTACATCGTCGGAGCCGAAAGCGATGTCGCGGTGATCGACCCGGGTCCGGCCAATCCTGACCACATCGCGGCGATCGTCGATGCCGTGGGCGGTGCAAGGGTGGCCGCGATCATGTGCACCCACACGCACCGCGACCATTCGCCCGCCGCCTCTCCGCTGGCCGAACTGACCGGCGCGCCGATCGTCGGGTGCGCGCCGCTGGTGCTCGAAACCGATCTGCCGCGCGCGGACGAGGCGTTCGACAAGAGCTATGCGCCCGACCGGGTGCTCGAGGATGGCGAACAGATGCGCGGCACCGGCTGGACCCTGACCGCGGTGGCAACGCCCGGCCACACATCCAACCATCTGTGCTTCGCGCTCGAGGAAAGCGGTGCGCTGTTCACCGGCGATCACGTGATGGGTTGGTCAACCAGCGTGGTGATCCCGCCCGATGGCGA
>JBFHIF010000152.1:0-4477 GCA_041596595.1 Erythrobacter sp.
GCGATCTTCAGCAGGAAGCGCCGATGCTGCGCCTGCTCCAGGGCGATGTGGGCGCGGGCAAGACCGTGGTCGCGCTCTCGGCGATGCTGGTCGCGGTCGAGGCGGGCAAGCAGGCTGCGCTGCTCGCTCCGACCGAAATCCTCGCGCGTCAGCATTACGAGACGCTGCGCAAGATGGCCGCCCCGACGGGAGCCGAGATCGCGCTGCTCACCGGCCGCGCCAAGGGCAAGGAACGCGAGGGCCTGCTGATGGGGCTGCTCGACGGGTCGATCGACATCCTGATCGGCACCCACGCGATCTTCCAGGATTCGGTCGCCTACAAGGATCTTGCGCTCGTGGTGGTCGACGAACAGCACCGCTTCGGAGTGCAGCAAAGGCTCGCGCTGGCGGCCAAGGGCAAGCGCGCGCCGCACACGCTGGCGATGACCGCAACCCCCATCCCGCGCAGCCTCACTCTCGCGCAATATGGCGAGATGGATGTCAGCCGGCTCGACGAATTGCCGCCGGGGCGCCAGGCGATCGACACTCGGGTGATATCGCTCGAACGCCTCGGCGAGATGGTCGACGCGGTCGAAAGGCACCTGTCAGGCGGGCAGCAGGCCTACTGGGTGTGCCCGATGGTTCGCGACAGCGAAACCGACGACATTGCCGCGGCCGAAGCGCGCTTTGCTTCGCTGAGGGAGCGGTTCGGTGACGCGGTGGTGATGGTCCACGGGCAGCTCGCGCCCGAGGTGAAGGATGCGAACATGGAGCGGTTCGCGAGTGGCGAGGCAAAACTCCTGGTCGCGACCACGGTCATCGAGGTCGGGGTCGATGTCCCTGCGGCAACTTTGATGGTGATCGAACAGGCCGAACGATTCGGCCTTGCACAATTGCACCAGTTGCGCGGACGGGTTGGGCGCGGGGCGGAGAAATCGGTCTGTGTGCTGCTGCGTTCGGGCGAACTCTCGCAGACCGGGCGCAAGCGGCTGGCGCTGATGCGAGAGACACAGGACGGGTTCCGTATCGCGGAGGAGGATCTCGAACTGCGCGGCGGCGGCGAACTTCTCGGCACGCGGCAGTCGGGGGAGGCGGCGTTCACGATTGCCGATCTCGACCAGGTCCAGCGGATGCTGCCCACCGCCCATTCGGATGCCCGCCTGTTGATGGAGCGCGACGGCGGGCTGACCAGCGAGAGAGGCGAAGCCGCGCGGCTACTGCTCTATCTGTTCGAACGCGACTGGGGCGTGCAATTGCTGCGCGGCGGCTAGAATCCCAGCGCGGCAAGCTCGCGTTCGACTGCGCCGCGATAGGAATCGCCGAACAGTCGCAGATGAACGAGCAGGGGCCATAGCCGATAGACAGGCTGCCTTTCGCGCCAGCCCGCCTCGGGTTCCACCCTCTCGAAAAAATGGTCTGGCGGGTGGTCGAACAGCGTTAGCATCGCCCAGTCGACTTCGCGGTGGCCGTAATACGATGCCGGGTCGATCAACCAGGCGCGGTCGCCCGAAAAGATCACGTTGCCGCTCCAAAGGTCGCCGTGGAGCAGAGACGGGCTAGGGGCCGAAGGGAGCAGATCGGGAATGCGCGCGGAGACATACTCGATCCGGCGTCCGATCGCGGGCGCGACAAACGCAACATGGCACAACAGGCGGTTGTCGGCCCAGAACGCGGCCCAGTTGCTTTGGCGTCCATTTGCGATGGGGACCGCCCCGAACGCGTAGTCGTGGTGCCAACCGTATTGCGGGCTTGCTGGTTCATTCAGCATCGCGAGCGTATCGGCCAGTGCGCCCCAGCGATCGTCCGTGTGTTCGGGTTCGATCCACTCCATCGCGAACCAGTCCTTGTCGCAGGCGAGGATCGCGGGGCAGGGGGCACCTGCGGCGCGGATCGCTTCGAGCATACCGGCCTCGATGACTGAGAGGGGCCCGGCCTTCGCGACGATGTTACGACCGTCGGCGAGCCTGATCCTGCTGGCTCCACCGAGATCGCCGCCGGCCAGCGGGGTGCAATCGGTTACCTCGCTACCAAGCGCCTTGCCGATCGCGGCGAGATCGAGCCTCACGTCCCGACGCTGAGCCTGGCCACGATCGCGTCGGCAGCTTCGCACACCTCCTGCCACACCTGGTCGAAATCCGCGTCGCTCCTGTAATACGGATCAGCGACGGGCTGGCCTTCGCAGCCTTTCACCATGTCCATGAGCAGGGCAATCTCGGCGCTGGCATCGCGCGGGCGGACGGCCTCGATCCCCGCGAGATTGGCGCTGTCGAGAGCGAAAACATGTGTGAAGCGGCGGAAATCTTCACTCGCCAGCTTGCGGCCCCGCAGCCCCGAAATGTCCACGCCGTAGCGCGCGGCAGTCGCAACCGCACGCGGATCGGGCGGTTCACCGACATGGTAGCCCGCGGTTCCGGCGGAATCGAGCGTCAGCGCAACGCCTTTGCGCTGTGCCGCGGCGCGCAATGCTCCTTCCGCCATTGGCGAGCGGCAGATATTGCCGAGGCATACCAGCAGGATGGCGGGAACTTCGGATGTTGCATCACTCATCGAAGCCATACTAGCTCTAGCGGCACAAATGGCTCAATAGGGTCGCATCCAAATGGGAGAGAAAATCATGCGTTCGTTTACCCTCGCGGCAGCTCTTGCGCTTGCGCCGCTGGCCCCCGTGCTGGCCCACCCTGCCGGAGACTACGAGCAGCTGCGCGAGGATATCTGGCAGTGGCAGCTCGATAACAATCCGCAGCTTGCCACTTCGATCGGCGACCGGCGCGGCGACGGCAAGCTCGGCGACTGGTCGCTCGAGGGCCACGAACGCGCGCTCGAGGAAGCGCGCGCCTTTCTCGCCCGGATCGACGCGATAGACCGCTCGGCGCTGCCGCATGACCTGGCGGTCGATCTCGGCGTGATCCGGCGCAGCCTCGCCGATGCGGTCGAAGGCGGGAAGTTCGACCACGATCGCTACGTCCTGTTCACCAATCGCGGCGGCTGGTTCTCTGGCTTCGCTTCGCTCCCGCATCGCTCGCCCTTTTTCACCAAGGCCGATTACGAAAGCTATATCGGCCGGCTCGAAGCCTATCGCGAGGTGAACAATCACGCCATTTCGCGCAGCCGCGAAGCGGTGTCGCGCGGGCTGACGCAGCCTTGCGAGCCGATGGAAGGGTTCGAAAAGCGGATCGAGCAGCAATTGGTCGATGACCACACCACATCGCCGTTCTGGAAACCTTTTGCGGGCGAGAAACCCGCCTCGATCTCCGAGAGCGAATGGAACGCGCTCAAGGCCCGCGCCAAGTCCGCTCTCGAAGGCAGCGTGTTCCCCGCCTATCGCGAATTCCTGTCGTTTTACGAAGGCGAATATGAGCCGAACTGCCGCAGCGGCACGCCCGGCATTCTCGCAACGCCGGGAGGCAAGGACTATTACGATTACCGGGTCGGGATGTTCACCACGACCGACATGACCCCCGACCAGATCCACGATCTCGGCCTGTCCGAAGTCGCGCGGATCAGGGCAGAGATGGAAGCGGTCGCGGCCGAGGCCGGGTTCGACAGCCGCGAGGCCTTCATCGAGCATCTGCGGACCGATCCGCAATATTACATGACCGACGCGGACGAATATCTGCAATACACCCAGGCGCTCGCCAAGCATATCGACGGGTTCATGCCCAAGCTGTTCGGACGGCTGCCGCGCCAGCCCTATACCGTCGCACCGATCCCCGCGGCGAATGCGCCGGGCAATACCACCGCCTATTACGAGCCCGGATCGCTCGATACCGGGCAGGCCGGGATCTACCGGCTCAACACCACCGAACTCGACCAGCGCCCGCTATGGGAACTGCCCGCACTGGGCGTCCACGAAGCGGTGCCGGGGCATCACCACCAGATCGCGCTCCAGCAGGAACTCGACATCCACCCGCTGCGCGCCAACGGGACCTTCTTCACCGCCTTCGTCGAAGGCTGGGGACTGTATTCGGAACGACTCGGGATCGAGATGGGGCTTTACGATACGCCGGCAAAACAGATGGGCCGGCTGAGCTACGAAATGTGGCGCGCGGCGCGGCTGGTGGTCGATACCGGGATCCATTCGAAGGGGTGGAGCAAGAGCCAGGCGGTCGATTTCATGCTCGACAACACCGCTCTGTCGCCCGGCAATATCGACGCCGAGGTCAACCGCTACATGACCTGGCCGGGCCAGGCGCTGGCCTACAAGATCGGCGAGTTGAAGATCCGCGAATTGCGCAAGCGCGCAGAGGATGCGCTCGGGGCTAAGTTCGACCTGCGGGCGTTCCACGATACCGTGCTCGAAAACGGATCGATCCCGCTCGACGTGCTCGAAGCGCATGTCGATGCATGGATCGCGGCACAGAAAAACGCCGCCGAATAAACGCGATCACTCGGGGAAGAGCTCGGTTGCTCCGAGCACTTCCTCGACGATCTCGCGGACATTCACCACCGCGCCGAGCCGCGCGCCGAGCAGCGCAGTGCCCGAGACCTTGCGCTGGAC
>JBFHIF010000153.1:0-4448 GCA_041596595.1 Erythrobacter sp.
AACCGATCGTTGAGGGTCTCCCCGCTGTCGCTTTCGATCCCCGATGGGAGATCCACGGCGATCCTGAGAGCGTGCCGCTCTGCAAGATCGCGCACCAGCAATGCGAGTTCTCCAGAGAGCGGGCGCGAGAGGCCAGACCCGAACAGGCAGTCGACAAACACGTCGCCCCTCGCGCCGTTGCCGGAGGTCTGCACCGCGCCGCCCCACGCTTCGCGGGCCTTTTTGGCAGCGTCTGTCGTGGGACTCAGTGGCGCGATCACGCGGACATCGTTTCCGAATTCGCGCATCTTTCGGGCAATGACATATCCATCGCCGCCATTGTTGCCCGGCCCGCACAGCACGGTGATGGATCGCCCCGCAGCGATGCGCCTGATCCAATCGGCGGCGCCGCCCGCTGCGATCTCCATCAGGTCGGAGACGTTCACCCCGGTATCGAAGATCGCCTGTTCGGCCGCTTGCATTTGCGCGACGGTGAGGATCTGATCGTCACTCATTGGCTGTCACCCGAAGCGCGCTATCGGGAACGCGATATTGCTCATCACCAATCAGGAAGATCCGCTCGCCCTCGTCTCCATCCCCGCTGTCCAGAACCCGAATGGCATCGGCGCCGTCAGCGGGCACCAGCCGATTGCCTTTTTCCCTGATCAGACGGCGAAATCCGCCATCAGGGCGATGCAATACGACTTCGTCGACCGAAACGGTTTCAAGCAGGCACGCCCGGTCGAATGCCGCTCCCGGACCGATCGCGCATTCCAACGGCAACCCTTCGGGGGCAGGCGAAGTATCCAAGCACCCCGCAAGCATAATCGTGAAAGGTAATATGAGACTAGATGTCCGCGAAGACATGGGTTTCGCTTTTCGCACCGGGATGCGTGAGAGCACCCTTGCTCGCCGGCCCGACATTCTGGGCATATCGCCACAAGGCACCCGATTGATAATCGTTCGCGCGCGGACGCCACGCCTTGCGCCGTTCCTCTAACACGCGTGTGTCGACTTCAAGGTCGATTGTGCCTCGTTCGGCATCAATGCTGATGGTGTCGCCATTCTCGACCAGAGCGATCGGACCACAGTCTGCGGCTTCGGGGCCCACATGTCCGATGCAGAACCCGCGCGTCGCGCCGGAAAAGCGCCCATCGGTGATGAGAGCTACCTTCTCTCCCATGCCCTGCCCGTAGAGCGCAGCCGTGGTGGCGAGCATCTCGCGCATCCCGGGGCCGCCCTTTGGCCCTTCGTAGCGTATGACGATCACGCTGCCTTCGGCGATATCGCGGTTCTCGACCGCCTCGAACGCGTCTTCCTCGCATTCGAAGACCCGCGCCGGCCCGCTGAACTGAAGGCGCGCCATCCCCGCGACCTTCACGATCGCTCCTTCGGGCGCGAGCGTGCCTTTGAGGCCAACCACGCCGCCCGTGGGGGTGATCGGGTTTTTCACGTCGTAGAACACCTTCTGGTCGGGGTTCCACGTGATCTCTTCCAGATTTTCGCCCAAAGTTTTGCCGGTGACCGTCATCGGCTCTGGATCGAGAAATCCCCCATCGAGCAGCGTTTTCATACCCATGTAGACCCCGCCTGCCTCGTGCATGTCCTTGGCAACATACTTCCCGCCCGGTTTCAGATCGGCGATGTAGGGCGTCGACTTGAAGATTTCGGCGACGTCGAACAGGTCGAAGTCGATCCCGCATTCGCTCGCCATTGCTGGAAGATGCAGTGCGGCGTTGGTCGAACCGCCGGTAGCAGCAACGACTCGCGCGGCATTTTCGAACGCTGCCCTCGTGCAGATGTCGCGCGGCCGCAAATTCTGCTCCAGAAGCGCCATGACTTGCCGCCCCGCAGCCCTCGCTATATCCTCGCGTGACTTGTAAGGTGCTGGTGACATATTGCTGTTCGGCAGGGATAAACCAATTGCCTCTCCGACGCAGGCCATCGTGTTCGCCGTGAACTGGCCTCCGCAGGCACCGTGACCGGGACACGCCACCTTCTCGAGCTCGATCAGTTCCTGGAGCGGGCAGTTGCCGGCGACATGCTGGCCCACGGCCTCGAACACATCGACCACCGTCACGTCCTTGCCATGAAACGTGCCGGGCAGGATCGAGCCGCCATAGACAAAGATGCTCGGGACATTGAGGCGCAGCATCGCCATCATCATGCCGGGAAGGCTCTTGTCGCACCCCGCGAAACCAACCAGAGCGTCGTAGCAATGGCCGCGCACCGACAGTTCGACGCTATCGGCGATCACCTCGCGGCTCACCAACGAGCTTTTCATGCCCTGATGGCCCATCGCAATGCCATCGGTCACGGTGATCGTGTTGAACCGCCTCGGGGTCCCACCACCCTCCTTCACCCCTTCGCGGCAGATATTGGCCTGGGCATCGAGTGTCGTGTTGCACGGCGCCGAATCGTTACCCGCGCTCGCGACGGCGACGAAGGGACGCGCGATCTCCTCCTCGGTCATTCCCATCGCGTAGTAGTAGGACCGGTGTGGCGCGCGCTCCGGGCCCACGGAGACGTGGCGGCTCGGCAATCTGGACTAGTCGAAAGACATAATGTTTCCCGTAGGACGTGTTTGACGACACAGCCCTGCCGTTAGTCGAGCGCCAGCGCAACCCTTCCGCATACGTCGGCAATCATCGCTGCCCAGCGGGCTTGCTCGGCACGGGTCGAAATGAGATCCTGCCGAACCTCGATCGCGCAATAGGGGCGACCATGCACCTCCGCATGGCGGTTCATCGTCGCATTCAACTGCTTGCCCGAATAGGGTTCGTTCTCTCCGACCATGAGCCCGAGTTCGCCAAACAGCCGGATCGCATGACGCGCCGCGCGGTCATCCTCGTTGTAAAGCAGCGCGATCTCCCAGGGACGGTGCTCGTCGCTGCTTGCAAGTTCCGGCGTGAAGCTGTGAAGCGAAATGATCATGCGAGGCTGCGCTGCGTCGAGCCAGCGGTCGAGCGCCTCGTGATAGGGCCGGTAGTATCGGTCGAGCCGGTCTTCGACATCTGCCCCGATATTGCCCGGAATCAGGTGTCCGTCGCTCGTCACCGGGACGACGGCGGGATGGTCCTCCTCGCGATGGAGGTCCACCACGAGGCGGCTGACCTCGGCGAGATGCGCCGGAATGTCGTGTCGACGCGCCATTCGACCGGCAATCCCGGCCACGCCGATATCGTAGGCGATGTGCTGCTCCAACAACTCGCGAGCGATACCGAGTTCGATATCTTCCGGCACGAAATTGGACGCGTGGTCGGCAACACATACCAGACCTCCGCGCTTCAAACTTCCAACCTGACGGTAAGGCAGTCCATCCTTCATCGCAGACTTCCTTTCATCAGCCACCACCCCTTCTGCAACGCGGAGATGCGGTCCGTCGCCTTATCGCGCATTTCCGCGCTGTCATACAATGCGAAACACGTGGCGCCCGACCCGGACATCTCGGCGAGGAAGGGGGCGTCGCGATCCAGTTCGGCAAGCACCTCGCCGATCTCGGGGCAGATCGAGATCGCAGGCTTGCGCAAGTCGTTGCGCCCGGCCAGCGCTATCTCCCGCGCCGTTCCGTCAGGCAGCGCGCCCCTGTCCTTTCCGTCCCAGGCCTTGAACACGGGTCCTGTGGGGAGCGGAACGCGCGGATTGACGAGCAGAACGGGCATTCCGGCCAGATCGTTTTCGACCGGTTCGAGTTGGCTGCCGATGCCGCGTCCGATTGCCATCTCGCTGCGCACGCACGATGGCACGTCGGCTCCCAACCGCTCGGCGCGCATCGGCCAGTCATCGGGCTGTCCGTTGTAGTGTTCGACGATACGAAACACCGCGCCTGCGTCAGCGGATCCGCCGCCGAGCCCCGCGGCAATCGGCAGGTTCTTCTCGAGCGTGACGGCAAGCCCCTGCGCCCGAGGAAGGGCACTCAGAGCGCGCAGCACCAGATTATCAAAGGGGTTGTCGAGCGCCTGCGCGAATTCCCCCATACTGGACAGGCTGTCGCGTTCGGCTGGCCTTGCTACCAGCGTGTCGCCCGCATCGACGAAGGCGAACAGCGTCTCTAGCTCATGATAGCCATCCTCGCGCCGCCTGCGGACATGCAGCGCGAGGTTGATCTTGGCATAGGCGGTTTCTCTCATGGAGTGCTGCTGTCAGCCAATTGTGCCTGATCAAAAGGAGCGCCGACGCAGAACGAGCCAGCATACTCCCATCGCCCCCCCGCATCGAGACAATCGTCGATCGCCATATATCCGCGCAGCCACCAGCCTGCACAGAAGAATGCAACAGCGGCAGCGACCAACACCGGCGTCAAGAGAATGCGCCTCACCGTGTGCAATCACATATTTGGATAATTAGGTCCGCCGCCGCCTTCAGGCGTGGTCCACTCGATATTCTGGTTCGGGTCCTTGATATCGCAGGTCTTGCAGTGGACGCAGTTTTGCGAGTTGATCACAAATGTCGGTTCCGCGCCTTCTTCG
>JBFHIF010000154.1:0-4415 GCA_041596595.1 Erythrobacter sp.
CGAGAAGGCGGCGGCCGCAAAGCAGGCCAGCGTCGACCGTGGCGAGACCGTGATCGTCGGGGTGAACAAATACCGCCGTGACAAGGAAGACGAGATCGACACGCTCGATATCGACAACCACGCCGTGCGCTCAAGCCAGATCGCGCGTCTCGAAAAGGTTCGTGCAGGGCGTGACGAGTTCGCCTGCAAGGCCGCGCTCGACGCGCTGGCACGTGGCGCAGCGCAAAAGGGCGGCAATCTGCTCGAACTCGCGGTCGAGGCGGCGCGCCACGATGCGACGCTCGGTGAAATCAGCCAGGCGATGGAAGACGCCTATGGCCGCTACGACACCGTTCCGACACCGGTTCGCGGCGTCTATTCGAGCGCCTATGCCGAAGACACCCGCTACCAGCAGGTCGTCGAAGGCGTGAAAGCGGTCGAACGCCGGCTGGGCCGCGCGCCCAGGCTGATGGTCGCCAAGATGGGGCAGGACGGCCACGATCGCGGCGCGAACGTGATCGCATCGGCCTTTGCCGACATGGGTTTCGAGGTCGTCTCCGGCCCGCTGTTCCAGACGCCTGAAGAAACCCGCGACATGGCTTTGGAAAAAGACGTCGACGCGATCGGCGCGAGTAGTCTCGCTGCGGGCCACAAGACGCTGATTCCCGAACTGATCGAACTGCTCAAGGCCGCGGGCCGCCCCGACATCAAGGTGATCGCCGGCGGCGTGATCCCGCAGAAGGACTACGATTTCCTCAAGCGCGCCGGAGTGCGGGGCATTTACGGACCGGGCAGCAACGTGGTCGAATGCGCGGCAGACGTGCTGCGCCTGCTCGGCCACAACATGCCGCCCGCGGGCGAGGATCTGGACGAGGCGGCGGAGTGAACAAGACCATCGCTCTAGGGGTGGCGGTATTTGTAGCTGCGGACCTTTTGGTCACGCTCGCCTATGGATTGCTATGGCCCTATTTATACGACTGGAATGTTGTCGATTGGAGCAGCGATACGCGTTTCTGGATCGAACTACTGTTCCATGGCGTGATTGCGACTGCGATCGGCGCGCTTTTCTGCATTTGGTTCGCTCGCCGGATCAAAGCGACATCGACCACTAAAGGCATCTAATGACCAAAATCCGCACCGACTGGACCCGCGAGGAAATCGCGAAACTGTTCGACCTTCCCTTCACCGAGTTGCTCTTTCGAGCCGCCAGCGTTCACCGGGAATATCACCCGCCCGAGCAGATCCAGCTCTGCACGCTGCTCTCGATCAAGACCGGCGGCTGCCCGGAGGATTGCGGCTATTGCTCGCAGTCGGTGAAGGCCGACAGCGGCGTCGAGGCGACCAAGCTGATGGAGGTGCAATCGGTCCTCCAGCGCGCGGCGCAGGCGAAGGATGCGGGCAGTCAGCGGTTCTGCATGGGGGCGGCGTGGCGCAACCCCAAGGACCGCGACATGCCCGCGATTGTCGAGATCGTGAAAGGCGTGCGTGCGATGGGAATGGAGACCTGCATGACCCTGGGGATGCTCAAGCCGCACCAGGCCGAGATGCTCGCCGAGGCCGGGCTCGATTATTACAACCACAATATCGACAGCAGCCCCGAATATTACGAGCGGGTGATCTCGACCCGTGATTTCCAGTGCCGCCTCGATACGCTCGACCATGTCCGCAAGGCCGGGATCAATGTCTGCAGCGGCGGGATCATCGGCATGGGCGAAACGCGCGAGGATCGGGTGGGCTTCGTCCACACGCTCGCGACGCTCGAACAGCATCCCGAAAGCGTTCCGGTCAACGCGCTTGTCCCGGTCAAAGGCACGGTGCTGGGCGACATGCTCGCCGATACGCCAATGGCGAAAATCGACGATATCGAGTTTGTCCGCACCGTCGCGGTGGCGCGCATCTGCATGCCGATGAGCATGGTGCGGCTTTCTGCCGGGCGCGAGAGCATGAGCGAGGCCACGCAGGCGCTGTGCTTCCTCGCGGGTGCCAACTCGATCTTCACCGGCGACAAGCTTCTGACCGCGCCCAATGCGGGCGATGACAGCGACGCGGCGCTGTTCGAAAAGCTGGGCATGACAGCGCTGGCTCAGGAAGAACCCCTGAGAGCGGCCGACCGCGCCTGCAAGATCGGAGAGCCGGCCGAGTGACGCTGGGCTTCTCGGTCGATGCTCTGCTCCCCAAGGCGCGGGGTGGCGGGCAGCTCCGAATGGGGCTGGTGCGACTGACCGAGGACGAATGGCTTCAGCCTGACCCTGATATCGACGCCCGGGCGGAAGGGTTCGCGAAGTTTCCGCAAGGAATCCAGCTCGCGCCCGAGACCGAGGCACCGGGCAGGGAGCTCGCTTCGATGATCGGTGTCGATGGTGCGCTCCCCGAAGCCGCGCGGGCTTGTCACGAAGACATGTGCCTGCTGACGAAGGCCCAGGGCGAGGAGGTCTATCGCCTGATCGGAGCGGCCGTGGCATGGCCGTCCGACTGGCGTCCTGCTGACAAGATCGGGCTACCGCTGCGGGCGCTTCACGCTCCGATCCAGGGTTACGAGGACCATCTCGCCACCGGGGTCGATCGCTTCATGGAAACGCTGAGGCCCGGAGCGATCTATGGCCGGTGCAACTGGTTTATCGCGCCCACCGGGCAGCGCCGCTGGCTGGCCGAAGGCGAACCGGGCAGCCAGTTCGCCCATGTCACTGGCGATAATGCGGGCGAGACACTGTTCGTGCGCTCCGAGCGGCAGACGCTGCGCCGTCTGCCGGAGACTGGCGCGATCCTGTTCACGATCGGTATCTACGTCGCACCGCTCGGCTCGCTCTCGCCCGCAAACGTCGAGCGACTGGCCGATGCGATCACCGCGCTTGTCGCGGGCGAGGGCGAAAGACGCGGTTCCGCGGCCTATGCCGATGCTTTGCTGGCTTTCGCGCGAAAAAATTAAAGAGCAGCCGTAACAACACGGTAATTCGCGTTCTGTCGCGTCGATACAAGCGGCGAGCCTTGCCATGCGTCGCCCCCCGGACAACAACGGCCGTGGTCAAGGTGACCGGGTCGCTTTGTCTAATTGGGGGAAAATCATGCAAAAATTACTACTTGCTGCTGCTGCTGCGTTGACGCTGCCGTTCGGCGCCGTTCCGGCGCTGGCCGACGGACATGAAATGGCACAGCCCGAAATGCTCGAACAGGACTGGCACCGGGTGACGATGGTCAAGTTCCATCCCGGCAAGCGCGAGCGTGCGTCGGAAATCATCGAGATGTTCAACAAGACGTCCCAAACGATGGGCGAAGCACTGCCGCTGCAGATTCACATGAATACCGGCGCGTGGGACATGATCGTGGCGTTCCCGATGAAGCACGGGATCGCGCAGATGGGGTGGAGGGACACGCCCGAAAACAAGGCCTGGCAGGCAGAGTTCGCCAAGATGGTTGGCGGCAAGGACAAGGCCCAGGCGATCTTCAAGGAGTTCGATTCGCTGGTAGCAGACCGACAACAGCACATCGGACATACCCACTGATCACGAACCAATCGCACCCGCTGCTTGACACCAGCGGTTGATCGGGGCCTCCGACAGCGGCATAGGCTTTTGCCAAAGCCGAGTTTATCCTGTCGGAGGTCCCGCTTGTTTTCCAAGATCCTGATTGCCAATCGTGGTGAGATCGCGTGCCGGGTGATTACCACGGCGCGCAAGATGGGGATCGCGACGGTCGCGGTCTATTCCGATGCCGATGCCCGCGCGCCGTTCGTCAAGATGGCGGACGAGGCGGTGCATATCGGCCCCGCGCCGGCAGCCGAAAGCTATCTGCTTCCGGAAAAGATCATCGAAGCCTGCAAGCAGACCGGGGCCGAGGCGGTTCACCCGGGCTACGGGTTCCTGTCCGAGCGCGCGAGTTTCGTCGAAGCGCTCGAGAAGGAAAACATCACCTTCATCGGCCCGCCCGCAGGCGCGATCGCCGCGATGGGCGACAAGATCGAATCAAAGAAGCTCGCGAAACAGGCAGGCGTGAACGTCGTGCCCGGCTTTGTCGGCGAGATCCGCGATACCGACCACGCGGTCGAGATATCGAACGACATCGGTTACCCGGTGATGATGAAAGCCAGCGCCGGGGGCGGGGGCAAGGGGATGCGGCTCGCCTGGTCGGAAAAGGACGTGCGCGAAGGCTTCGAGGCGACCAAGCGCGAAGGCCTCAATTCCTTCGGTGACGACCGCGTCTTCATCGAAAAGTTCATCGAGAACCCGCGCCATATCGAAATCCAGATCCTGGGCGATAAGCACGGCAACATCATCTATCTCAACGAGCGCGAATGCTCGATCCAGCGGCGTCACCAGAAGGTGGTCGAGGAAGCGCCTTCGCCCTTCGTCGATCCTGAAATGCGGAAGAAGATGGGTGAACAGGCTGTCGCACTGTCGCAGGCTGTTGGCTATTATAGCGCCGGTACGGTCGAGCTGATC
>JBFHIF010000155.1:0-4402 GCA_041596595.1 Erythrobacter sp.
GCCCGATCTGCAAAAAACCGCGTTCCGCCACCCACGCACCGTTCTGTTCGACGCGGTGCAAGGATCGCGATCTCGCGCGCTGGTTTGGCGATGGTTATGCCGTTCCCGGCCGCCCCGCCAACCCCGACGAAATCGCTCAGGCCGACTGGGACGGGCAGGAGTAGGCCGATCACCCGATTCCCCCTTGCCAAGCCTTCGCGCTTTCGCCATAGGCCCGCTCTCATTTGCTCGCCGATCGCGCCGATTCAGCGCGGTCGACGCCGCAGCGAATGCCCGGGTAGCTCAGGGGTAGAGCAGCGGATTGAAAATCCGCGTGTCGGTGGTTCGATTCCGCCCCCGGGCACCATTCGCTGAAGGTTCATTCGCCGAGCTGGGAGGCTCCCCCACATGTCGCGACGTCGCCAGATCTACGAAGGCAAGGCCAAGATCCTCTACGAGGGGCCCGAGCCTGGGACGATCATCCAGTATTTCAAGGATGATGCCACCGCCTTCAACGCGGAGAAGAAGGGCACGATCAACGGCAAGGGCGTGATCAACAACCGCATCAGCGAACACGTTTTCACGCGGCTCTCGCATATCGGGATCCCGACCCATTTCATTCGCCGGCTCAACATGCGCGAACAGCTCGTCCGCCAGTGCGAGATCATTCCGATCGAAGTGGTGGTACGCAACGTGGCCGCCGGGTCGATCAGCAAGCGCCTCGGCCTCGAAGAAGGCGAGCCGCTGCCTCACACCCTGATCGAATATTATTACAAGGACGATGCCCTTGGCGATCCGCTGGTCGCCGAGGAACACATCGCCTGTTTCAACTGGGCATCGAACGAGGAGATGCATGACATTTCCTCGATGGCGATCCGGATCAACGACTTCATGTGCGGGATGTTTGCCGCGGTGAATATCCGCCTGGTCGACTTCAAGCTTGAGTTCGGCCGACTTTACGACGGCGATTACAGCCGGGTGATCCTGGCCGACGAGATCAGCCCCGATGGCTGCCGCCTGTGGGACATGAAATCGGGCGAAAAGCTCGACAAGGACCGGTTCCGCCGCGATCTTGGCGGAGAGGAAGACGCCTATCGCGAAGTCGCACGGCGGCTTGGCCTGTTGCAGGAAGAAGACGGATCGCCGGGCGAAGTCTTCGACCTGTCGAGCCACCGCACGCGCCTGCGCGGAACGCCGCCGACCCCCAAGAAATGACCTGACAGGCACGGTTCACGCGTTAGGATGCACTCTCTCATGATGAGCTGGTGCATCTCCCTCAAATCGATCGCTTTTGTGGCTGGCAGCGCGCTTGCGCTGGTTAGCGCCCCGGTCCTCGCGGCCGAGGAGTCCCCTGCCGCTGGCGCAGCCGTGGCCGAACAACCCGCATGGCCGTTCGGGGCGAGCGATCTCGAACCCGATCCCGGTTTCGTTTACGGGCAGCTCCCCAACGGGATGCGCTACATCCTGCGCGAAAACGCGACGCCTGAAGGCACCGCGCTGGTGCGAATGCGGATCGGCTCCGGCTCGCTCGACGAGACCGAAGACGAGCGCGGGCTCTCGCATTTCCTCGAGCACATGGCCTTCAACGGCTCGCGCAATATCCCCGAGGGCGAAATGGTCAGGCTGCTCGAACGCGAAGGCCTGTCCTTCGGCGCGGATACCAACGCCTCGACCGGTTTCAAGGCGATCACCTACAAGCTCAACCTGCCTCGCAATGACATCGCCCTGCTCGACACCGCGCTCATGCTGATGCGCGAAACCGCGAGCGAGCTGACGATCGCACCCGAAGCGGTCGAGCGCGAACGCGGCGTGGTCCTAGCCGAACTGCGCGATCGCGCAGGCTTCGCGCAGCGCAACAGCGAGGATGCGATGCAATTCCTCACGCCGGGCGCACGCTATACGCAGCGTTTGCCGATCGGAACGATCCAGAGCCTCGAGGTGGCAGGCGCCGAGCAATTGCGATCGCTTTACGAACGCACCTACACGCCCGCGAACACGGTCCTGATCATCGTCGGCGATTTCCCGGTCGAAATGATGGAAGCGGCGATCCGCGAACGATTTGCCGACTGGGCCTCCGCTCCCGCGCCAGATAAGCCCCAAACCGGCCCCGTCGATGTCGCCCGGTCGGGGCTCACCGATATCCATGTGGACCCCGCGCTTTCCGAAGGGCTCACCATTGTTCGCCTCGGGCCGTGGCGTGACGAACCCGACAGCATTGCCACGCGCCAGACGGGCATCCTGCGGGGTATCGGGCATGCGATCATCAATCGCCGCCTCGCCCGGCTTGCCCGCGCCGCAGACGCGCCCTTCCGGTCGGCCTCCTACGGATCGGGCGATATCTTCGAGGATGCGCGCACCACCAGCCTCGCGATTGCGAGCGTCGATGGCGAATGGCGCAAGGGGATGATGGCAGCGGTGCAGGAGGTCAACCAGGCGCTCACGCACGGCTTCACCGCGGCCGAGATCGACGAACAGATCCGCAGGCGCCGCAATGCGGCCGAGAACGCGGTAGCGAATTATGGAACCTGGTCGAACGCCACCTTTGCGGGCCAGGCCCTGTCGCTGGTTTCCGACGAGCGTATCCCGGTAACCCCGGCCCATACGCTCGCGCTGTTCGAGGATTTCGTCGCCACGATTACCCCTCGAACCGTGCTCGACGCGGTCCGGTATCACGCCGTCCCGCTCGAGGACCCCATGATCCGCTTCACCGGGCGAACTGCACCAGCTGGCGGCGAGGCGGCGCTGCGCGAAGCATTTGCTGTGGCGATGGCGATCGAAGTCTCGGCTCCGGAGAACTCCGAAACGGTGACATTTGCCTACGACGATTTCGGCAGTCCCGGCGCGGTTGTCTCGGACGAAACCGATCCGCGGTTCGGCATTCGCAAGATCGTCTTTGCCAACGGGGTGCGGCTCAACCTCAAACAGACCGATATCCGCGCCGACCGCGTGCAGGTCGCGGTGCGGATCGACGGGGGCAAGTTGCTCGCGTCGGAGGAAGACCCCTTGCGCGTCTATCTGGCCGACTCGCTTACCTCCGGCGGATTGGGCGCGCACGACCTCGACCAGATCCAGACCGCACTGGCAGGGCGCAGCGTGGGTTTCCGTTTTGCCGCCGCGCCCGACGGGTTCGCGATGTCGGCGACCACGACGCCGCGCGATCTCGACCTCCAGCTCAAGGTCTTTGCCGCGACCCTGACCGATCCGGGTTACCGCGCCGAAGGGGTTGAGCGCTTCAGACGGGGAATCGACAATTTCTTCGCGACTCTCGATGCGACGCCGGGCCGTGCCTATGCCGCGGCGGCGGGTGCGCTGCTGTCGGACGGCGATCCACGGTTCTCGCTTCAACCCAAATCCGCCTATGAAGCGCTGGACTTCGCCCAATTGCGCGGCGCGATCGAGGATCGGCTTTCGACCGGCGCAATCGAGATAGCGATCGTCGGTGACGTCGATGAGAACGCCGTAATCGATGGCATTGCCCGGACCTTCGGCGCACTCCCGCCGCGCGAGGAGGAATTCCACGAGCGCCGCGAAGCACGCCAGCGGCATTTCACCCAAAAGCGCGGCCTGACGACTCTCGAACATTCGGGAGAAGCCGACCAGGCCTTGCTGCGCATGGTCTGGCGGACCACCGATGACAGCGATCTTGACGAAAGCCTGCGCCTGATGATCCTTGCTCGGATCGCGCGGCTCGAACTGACCGACAGCCTGCGCGAGGAACTCGGCCAGGCCTATTCACCGAGCGCCACGAGCTCTCCGAGCCGGGTCTACGACGGCTATGGGACTTTCTCGCTTTCCGCCTCGGTCGATGTCTCGGAAATCGAACAGGCTCGAGCCGCCATTCGCGAACTGGTCGAAAGGCTGCGCTCCGAACCCGTTGATCCCGACCTGCTCGACCGTGCACGCAAACCCGTCCTCGAAGCCTATGCCAACGCTCTCAAAGATCTTGGTGGTTGGATGCGGCTTGCCAGTCGCGCGCAGAGCGAGCCTGATCGGGTCGATCGCTGGGTGGCCGCTCCTGCCATCCTCGAGGGCTTGGGGCCGCAGGACATTGCCGCCACCGCTTCGCGTTATCTCGACCTCTCGCGCGCGGTGGAGATCCACGTCCTGCCCGGCCCCAATGCTCGCCTCACAGGTAATCCCGACCCTGAGGATCCCGAAGCGGAAGAGGAATGACGCTCAAAAAAGGGGCCGACGGGTTTCCCCGGCGGCCCCCTCTGAATGCGTTTCTTGCGGCTGACCTCAGTAGCGGTAACCGAGCGAAACACCGATGATCCGCGGTTCGTTGACGAATGCGGTGTTGTTGTTGAAGTCGATCACACCCTGGACGTTGTCCTCGTCGGTTATGTTGCGCGCAAACAGGGCGAACTCATATTCGCCGTTATTGCCGCGATACCCAAGCTTCAGACCACCTTCGAGCCTGCTA
>JBFHIF010000156.1:0-4400 GCA_041596595.1 Erythrobacter sp.
AGAACACGAAGCCGCTCGAATCGGGATACCACTCGAATCCCCCGATCGTGTGGCTGGCGCGATCTTCGACCGGAGGCTTCGAGATCGTGGTCATCTTGCGGGTTCGAAGATCGAGAAGGTAGAGGTTGTTGGCATCCTCGCCCACGGTCTCGGTGACCAGCGCGTATTTACCGTCGGGCGACACCGATTGCGGCTCGAGCCCCAGTTCGGACTTCACCACCATTTCGGCCTCGCCCGCGAGCGTGCCGCGATAGATGTCGAACACGCCGGTCCCGCGCGCGGTCGAACCGTAGACGAAGCTGCCGTCAGCCGCGAAATCGCCGAAGATTCGGAAATCGCCGGACTGTGCGGGCAGGACTTCCACCTCCTTCATCCCGTCGGCGGTGAGCGAGAAATAACCCGGTTGTTCATTGCCGTCGCGATCGGCGGAATAGAACAGATGCTTTCCGTCTGGAGTCCACACCGGCGCGGAGACCCCGGTCTTGAACGTCACCTGATGCGGCTGACCGCCCCCTGCGGGCATCACCCACAGCTCGCTTTGCCCCGTCACGTCCCAGGTGAAGGCGATGGTTTTTCCGTCGGGAGAAAGCCGCGCACCTCCAGCACCGCTGGCGAGCAGGAAACGCGCTATGTCCGGGGGATATTCACCTGCGCGTCCCACGGAAATTGCAGAACCGTCCGGTTCGATCGCCTCGATCGACAGGTCGGCACCCTTGGCTCCGCCGTACTCCGCCGAGCCTTCCTGAGCATGGAGAGGCAGCGTCAGCCCCCCGGCCAAAAGAATCGGTATGCAGATGCACGCGACTTTCATGATCGATGTCCCCTCGTGGCGTTCGTTACGGTTCCATCGTCACGCGGGTCCGCGCCCCGGTCAAGCCTGCGAAGTCTTGAGTTCGTTCTTTGAAATCTGGACCGCGACCGATTCGGGGCGACCCATCGACCAGTTCTTCTGCATTCGCACCTGCGGATTGGGAGCGCACCAGATTTCACCGGTCGCGTCGATCGCGGTCACCCACAACAGGTTATGTTCCGGACCGTAATCGATCACCGCGAGTGCCTGCCCGTCTCCGCGACCGAGGACGTGAAGCGGGATCGGGGGATTGAGCTGGGTGAGCATGACAGGACCTCCTTCGCAGGAGGAAAACTGCCGAGTTTGACTTAGGTGCCTGAGAAATACGCGATTTGCCCGTCGAAACGACGATCGGGTTATGCGCCCGAATGCTTCTTCTCGAGTTCGGCAATCCGCGCCTCGAGCGCGTCGGCCTGCATCCGCGCCTTCTGGGCCATCGCCTTGACGGTTTCGAATTCCTCTCTCGAGACGAAATCGATCCCGCCCATGGCTTCGCGCAGTTTCTCGCGCGCACCTTCGCGCGCTTCGCGGGTCATCCCCGCCATTGTTCCAGCCGCGCTGTTGGCGAGCTTCACGAGGTCGGCGATCATTGGGTTTTCGCTTTGCATGATGGCTATTTGGAGAGCGCGCGCGGCTTTGTCTAGAGCGTGATCCGCTGTGTCGCGCCCGAGGGCGCGGCATTGCCGCCATCGGGATTGACGACAATGAACTGCCAGTTGAGCACCGCCGCGAAGGTGACCCATGCAAGATAGGGTAGCAACAGCAGCGCGGCGAGTTTGCGCACCCGCCAGAACAGCGCGATCACGACCACCAAGCTGAGCACGACGTAGATGAGGACGTAAAGCGCCGCGGTCATTTCCTGCATTCCGAAGAACACCGGCGTCCAAGCGAGGTTGCCCACGAAATGCGCTGCGAAAGCAATCAGCGCCCGCTCGCGACCGAACGCCCCCCAAGCGCTGGCGATCAGGGCGAGCGCGAAACCGATCATGATGTAGAGCGCTGTCCAGACGATCCCGAAAACCGCTGGCGGCGGATAGATCGCGGGCTTTTCGAGGCCCTGGAACCACATCGTCTGCGGGCTGCCCAACTGTCCCGCGAGAAACCCGAGCAGAACGATCAGCGGAACGAGGAACAGCGACCAGCGAAACAAACTGGCGCGTAATTGTTCTTTCGAAGCGAGAATGTTCATCGGTTCTCCTGGTCTTGCGAACGCTGCGGAAGCGGCATCCGGTCATGAGACAGCGCGATTCGCAAGAACGATCGCGGGATTAGCGCGATACACCGTGGATCACGCAGCGCCAATCAGGAGACCGGCGTAGCGCTTTATCCGTCCCGCACTGGAGCAGGTCACCCTGGTCCGAACCCCTGCCGTTCACCCGCGCCGAGCCGAAATCAGGAATTCGACATTCCCCTGCGGCCCGGTAATCGGGCTCTCGACGATCCCCTCGACGTGCCACCCGAGCCCTTCGAGCCATTGACGAACCTCGTCGCAAACCCGCGCGTGAAGCGCCGGATCGCGGACCACCCCGCCCTTGCCAACCTCCTCGCGCGAAACTTCAAACTGGGGCTTGATCAGCGCTACCAGCCGACAGCGCGGCGCCGCCAGTTCCAGTGGGCGTTCAAGCACCTTGGCGAGCCCAATGAAGCTCGCATCGCACACCACCCAATCACATGGGCGATCGATCTCAGCCTGCGTCAGGACCCTCGCGCTGGTCTGTTCGAGAACGGTGACCCGCTTGTCCTGTCGCAATTTCCAGGCGAGCTGGTTGGTCCCGCTATCCACCGCGAAAACATGCGTTGCGCCCTTCGACAGCAGGACATCGGTAAAGCCACCCGTGGAACTGCCGATATCCATCGCCACCGCATCCGAGGGGTCGAGTGCGAAATGCTCGATCGCATGAGCGAGCTTGATCCCGCCCCGACTGACCCAGGGATGATCGCGGCCGCGGACTTCGAGCGGGGCGTCTTCGGGCAATTGCTGGCCGGGCTTGGTTATTTTCGTCTCGGCGGAAAAGACCGTGCCGGCCATCACCAGTGCCTGCGCGCGCGTGCGGCTTTCGGCGAGCCCGCGTTCGACGAGCATCTGGTCGACCCGGCGTTTGGCTGAGGATTTTTGTCGTTCGGTCATGGACCCGAAAGCCGTTAGCGCGCATTGAACCGGTATGAAAGCACGTCTCCTTCAAGCCTCCGGCGCTGTCGCGCTGACATTCGTGATAGTCGCCTGTATCCCTCGCCCGCAGCCGCCGGCGCCCTCTCCCGCACCTGTGGGCACCCCTGCCCCGACGCCGGCCCCAGCTCCGGTTGCGACTGCCCCTGCTTACGAGAATTATCTCGACGCGCCCCAGACGCCCGGCGACTGGCGCTACGAAGCGCTTCGCGGCGGCGGTGTTGCGCGGTTCGGCACTTCGGGAAGCACCGTGCTCGAACTGGGATGCGATTCGAGCTCGCGCCAGGTGGTGATCGGGCGCGCAAGCAGCGCGGCGCGAAGCCGGGTGATGACGATCACGACCGAGACGGTGGAGCGCGATATCGTGGCCGAGCCTGTGCGCGGACGCGACCAGCTTGCTGCCCGCCTGCCCGCCAACGATCCGCTGCTCGATGCGATGGCGGTAACCAAGGGCCGGTTCGCTCTCGCTACGCAAGGTGAAGCCACGCTCTACGTCCCCGCCTGGGTCGAAGTCTCACGCGTGATCGAGGATTGCCGCTAGGGCGATAGCGCCGCGCGTTGCGTTAGCCGGATCGATTCGCTGGTTAATTTCCACAGCTGTCGCGCCGGCCCCGCAAGGCATGGCGTGAATACAAAAGCGCCCCGGAGGCAATCCCGAGGCGTTCGGCTGCGCACCCTCCGCGCAACGACCAGCTATTGTGACGTGGGAAAACTATATTTCAAGTCTTGTCATGAGAGCGCCAAAGACTCAATTATGTCGGTGAGGCCAGCGGCAAACGCGGTTCTCGGCCCCCGGTGAAACGGTTTTGGGTCTTGGCTTTCAAGCGCGAAAGGAGGTGATCCGATGTCTCATGGTTCAGCAGAGAGGTCGGCAAGTTTCCGCGCGAGGTACTATCGGTAATTTACCGTTAGAGACTTCGTGGGCGGCACTTCCTGGCCGCTGACCATGAAAGGGCGGTTCCCCGACGGGCGGAACCGCCCTTTTCATTTGCGCTACGCTGATCGGCGGGGTCTTTTGGCTGATGCGCTGCGGGGCAATCTTGCCCTGCGCCGCGCACCACACTATTCGGCGCTGTCATGGAATTCACCAAGCTACCCCACCCCTCGCCCACGCCAGACGACGTTCGCCAAGCCGCGATTGCCGATCCGGGCTTTGGCACCGTTTTCACCGATCACATGGTCACGATCGATTACGACGAGGCCAAGGGCGGTTGGCAGACCCCCTTAATCGGTCCCCGCGAACCGATCCCGATGGATCCGGCCTCGAGCGTGCTCCACTATGCTCAGGAAATCTTCGAGGGCATGAAGGCCTATACGCACGAGGATGGGGGGCTCGTGCTGTTTCGTCCCGAGGCGAACGCTGCGCGTTTCAACGATTCCGCT
>JBFHIF010000157.1:0-4396 GCA_041596595.1 Erythrobacter sp.
AGCCTGCACCGGCTTCGCGGATCGCGCGCCGCAATTCTCCGATGGCGCGGTTGACGGCGTCCTCTCCGACAAAGGTGCCCTGCCAGCATTGCTGCATAAGGTCCTCGCGGGTCAGAACCTGTCCGTCGGCGTCGTGGAACGCGAGCAGCACCTGCATCACCCGCGGTTCGAGCTTTGCCTCCTTCCGATCGCTTACGAGCATCCTGGTGGAGGGTTTGACCTGCACATCGCCGATTTTGAAATCTTCGCGGCGAGCAAGGTCGAACATCGGGTTCTCGGTCATCGCCCGCCTGCCATTTTGCCGAGTTGGGATACGTGCACGGTCATGCTCTAGAACCGCAGCTCGATGCCTGCGGTGACGGCACGGGGATCGCCGAGCGTGGCGAGATCCCCGACCGGACCGAAGAGGCTGGTGAGATAGAAGCTGTCGAGGACATTGGTGGCGTGGACGAAGAAACGGTGCGGACCGATTTCGTGCGCGGCTCTCAAATCGAGGCTCGTTGCCGGGCCGACGGCCAGCGCCTGCGTATTGGCATCGTCGCTGAAATATCCCGAACGGTGGCGCAGGTCGGCCGATAAGGTGACCGAGTCGTGCGGGGTCCAGGACGCGGCAATCACGCCTGAAAACGGAGGCGAGCGTTGAAACGCCTTTCCGTTGAGCGGATCTGCGGCGGTCGGGGCCTCGAGAATCTCGGTGTCGAGCAGGCCGAGGGCAAGGCTCGCGGACAAGCGCGCCGAGGGAGCCCAGCGCAAGTGCACCTCGCCTCCGCGGCTCATGGCCTTGGGGACATTCCCCGTTTCGAGCAGGAAAAAGGCGCCGCCCGGCGTCTGGATGGCCCGCAGGACACCGCGCTGAGCGTCGGTCAGGCGATAGAGGAACAGGTTTGCGCCCAAGGACAGCGCGCCGTCTGGAGAGCGCCAGCGAGCGAACAGTTCGTATGCCTGGAGCCGTTCCATCTCGAACCGGTCGAGGTCACCCAGCAGCGGTGACAGCGTGGCGCCACCGGGATTGGTTCCGCGCCGCGTCGAGGCACCGATCCGCAGATGGGGAGTGGGGTCATAATGCAGGGCGAGCTTGTATGAGAGCCCCACGAACGTCTCATCGAAGTCGAACGGACGCTGAGCGGTGTTCGAGAGAAGCGTTCCGTGCCGGTCCTGCCGGTCACGCTGATAACGTCCTCCGGCGTCCAGCATGAACCCGCCGCCCAGTTCATACGAAGCGTTGGCGAAGAGGCCGAGAGAGGTCTGTCTATCGGTGAAGCGACCCTTGCCGAGGCCCACGGCCGAGACGTCGATCGTCTGGAGCAGATCGATCCAGGTGGTGCTGGCTCCCATCAGCAATACGAGCGGTCCTGCCCTGCGGGTGAGGACGGCTTCGACCATACGGTCTTCGACATCGTTGCGCGCCTCGCCCAGACCAGCTGGCGCGATCCGCTCGATAATGCCATCACCGATCGACACCGTGGTCTGGAGGTCCCATCCGGGCCCGGGTTCCCAATCCGATCGGACGGTCAGCGCATCGACCTTTGTCTGGAAAATGCCATAGGTCGCGGCCGGGTCGCGGCGTTCAGTGAAGGGTTTGCGAGCGCCCACGATCTGCGGGGCTTGCGAATGGTTGCGCGAATAGGTCGCGAGCACCTCCAGCCCGGATAAACGGGCTGGGGTCACGAGAAGCTTTGCGCGGAAGTTTTCGAAATCGTCGCGATTGGGATCGATCCCCGGTGCGGCAGACGTCAGTTCGTTGAAGGTGCGGGCGCGGCGAATGTCGCCAGCCAAGCGAAACGCCAACTGGTCTGCAACAATCGGCCCGGTGATCGTCATCGAGGTCTGCCGCGCGTCTCTTTCCCCAACCTGCACTTGTGCCTTCTGCGTCCAGCCAAACTCCGGATCGCTCGTCTCGACGAAGATGGCCCCGGCGATCGAGTTGCGTCCCTGCGTCGTGCTTTGTGGCGAAAGATACAGCTCGACCCTCTCGACGTCCCAAAGCGATTGGCTGCCGAAGACGAATTCGTTGTACGAAATCGGTCGCCCGTCCACGACTACGGTCGTTCGGGGGCGATTGCCGCCGATGAAGGCGGGCAGGTCGCGCAGCACCCCGGTCGTGTCCTGGCCCCGGATGGTCGGGCCAACCCCGCCTGAACCGAGGACCACGTTGGGGGTCCGGTTGAGGATATCATCAAGCCGCGTGATCTCGGTGTGCAGTGCGAGGTCCCGGTCGGTGATGACGACAAGGCTCGATGCGGTTTCGTCAAACGACAGGGCCCGGCGCTCGCCGGTTACGATTATCCGATTGTGATCGGGAGACTGGGCCGCAAGGCTCCAGGGCGCCGACAGGGCGAGAACAAGAATCAGGCAATGCCGGGGGTGAATAGACACAGACACCGCGCCCCAATGATGATGCCAGCAATGTTATCGCAGCGCGCACGGAATCCGAAACGAAATCATGGTTCTCGCCCTGCTGCGATTGATCATCGGATAACCATCGGCAAACCGTCATGTTCTCATCATGGGCTTGCGATCAAACGGACGCTTCAATCACGCTGCGACCAACCGGTCGTTACGTTCGACAACAGCGATGGAGTTCGCAATGCACAAGATCATGGTTCTGGGTTCACTGGCGGCCGTTCTCGCCGCGACACCCGCCTTCGCGTCACACCCGAATAACCTCGACACCCCTCATCCCACACGGGGCGCGTGCGAAGCCGCAAGCGCCAGGCTGGCGGTAAACGACAAGGATTTCCTCACCAGGACCTTCCCGCAGCTGTTTTCGTCGACCGGCGAGGCGGCGAGCTTTCTCACCCGGGCATTCAGCTGCCAGAAGGGGGAAGATGGCAATTGGTACATCACCGATCACCGCCTGGAAGTGCTGGGAAGCGATTGGTTCCAGCGGCGTCAGTGACGCGCAATGGCCTGCGGCAGGGCGCTACCCCAAATGGCGCTGGCGACCTGAGCCATTGCATACGTGAAACGGGGCGCAGGATTGAAACCCTGCGCCCCGTTTTGGTTCTCGCGCGTCCGCGTCGGCGTTACATGCGTGGTGGCAGATCGTTCGGATTGTCGCCTGCGCCCGTTGCACCGCCAGTCGATGAATTCTTTTCAAGATATTCGTCCACCTGCTGCAGCTTGCGGCTGGCCCAATCGCGACCTCCAAGGCCGAAGGCGAGGGCAGCCGCCACCGCCCCGCCGACTACCAGCGCGGTAAAGGCGATCTGCACGATTTCCTCGCCCACGCCCATGAACTCGAGGCCCATGAATACGAACAGGACAATCGCCGCCCATTTCACGATCGAGGCCGCGAGGCTGTTTTCGCCTGCGCCCCCGATGAGCCGGGCGAGCAGTCCCGCGATCAGGAAACCCGCCGCGATGACCACGCCGCCAAACACGACCCGTCCACCCAGTTGCAGCACCTCGTCGAGGATAGCCGTCAGTTCCGGGAAACCGAGCAGGCGCGTCGCGGCGATCGCGAAGAACAGGATGATCGCAATCTGCGCCACCCTGGCCACGATCGACGACACGCTCGTCGCTGCAGGCAGGAGATCGGTGTCGGCAAACGCCCTGTCCACGCCCAGGCCCGGCAGTACGTCACGAGCAAGTTGTGCCACGAAGCGTGCGACCAGATAGCCGATGCCCAGCAACAGCGCGGCGCCGATGATACGCGGGATCGCGGCCAGGATCAGCGCCAGCATGTCACTGGCTGGCTCGGACACGCTTTCGAGGCTCAACGCTTCGAGCGCCATGATCGAAACGAAGATCACGATAACCGCGTAAACAATCGTTCCAAGCGTCTTTGACAGCGTAGTGTTTCCGGTCAGCGTATCTGCGCCGCCGCGGTTTGCCCACTTGTCAAAATCGATCGTCTGCAAGGTGGTAACGGTAAGATCACGCACGATCCGCGCAACCATCAGGCCGATGAAGAAGATTAGCGCCGCGCCCACGATGTTGGGGATAAAACCCATGACATCGTCGAGAAGCGTCGTGACGGGCTGCATCACGCCGCCCAGGCTGAAAACCTGCAGGATCGCGAGTAGGCCCAAAAGCCAGATCAACAGGCTGACGATCTTGCCCAGCTGCAAGCCGATGCTGTCGCCGGAGGAAGTGCTTTTCTGAAGGAAGCCGACATTGTCGACCAGCTTCGCGAATGCCCATTTGGCTGCCTTTGCGAGGAGCCAGGTGACGATGAGAATGACGATCGCCAGTCCCACCTTTTCGAGAATGTCCATGGCTAGACTCTCGTCGAAACGATAGTTTCCGATTTGCATGTTGGTAATTCCTCCCCTGTTATAATGACGAAGCGTAACACAGCGGCGGGTTTCTCCAAACAAAAGACGAAGTGCTGTTCGCAGCTTGTGATCGCGGCGCAAATTATCCGTGACCGGGCAGCAGGTGAGTTCGGGGC
>JBFHIF010000158.1:0-4377 GCA_041596595.1 Erythrobacter sp.
CCCGAGGAACCGCCGGATCGCATGAAGCGCTGCGTCGTCATAGGCCTCGGGATTGTCGGACAGGTATTTCGCTGTCGAAAGCGTGCCATCCGGAGCGCGCGCGACCACATCGGTGAACGTCCCGCCGCGATCGATCCAGAACTGCCATTTGCCGTTCACTTTCGCATCATCCTCCTTCTCTGCGACGGGCTTGTGCGAGTGAACGGCGTAAATCAACGCACTTGGCGCACATCGATCCAGAGGTGGGCCTTAATGGATCAAATCTGCGAGGCGAGCGTTGAGTTCTATCCTCGCCCCTCCCCTTGCGCACTTTGCCGGTGTGCGGCAAAACCAGGACATCCGACCGAGGCTCAATGCACGAAAGCAAGCCCCTGCCAACATCCTCCGAACGCGATGCACCGATCGCGCGCCCTCTCGTCGAATTGCCCATCAATACGCATGACAGGGGGTTCTACGACGGGTTCAGCCGGGCGGTCACGATCCCTTCGAAAATCATCGTTTCGCTGCTGATCATGTGGGCGATTTTCTTTCCCGTCACGGCCAACGAGACGCTCAGCGCCGCCAATTCGACGATCATTTCCGCCTTTGCGGGATGGTATGTCTATCTCGTCGCCTTCTTGATGTTTGCATGTTTCATCCTCGCGATCGTTCCTCAATCAGGGCGACTCAGGATCGCAGCGCCGGGGGATGAGCCGGAATTTTCGCGCTTCTCCTGGTTCGCGATGCTTTTCGGCGCGGGGATCGGGATCGGGATGCTGACCTACTCGACCGGAGAACCGCTCGCGCATTTTGCCAACAGCCCGGCCATTATCCGTGGCGAGGTCGCGGCGCTGTCCCCGGAAGCCGTTCGCCCCGCCTATATCTACACCTTCCTGCACTGGGGCTTCACCGCCTGGGGAACCTATGCGCTGGTGGGCTTGGCGATCGGATACGTCTCCTATCGCCGCAACCTGCCCCTCACAATCCGCTCGGCACTTGCTCCCTTATTCGGAAGATTCATGTCGGGGTTCACCGGCCATGTGGTCGATGTCGTGGCAGTGGTAGCGACAATCCTTGGGGTCGCGGTCACGATGGGGCTCGGGGTGGAACAGTTCGTGGCAGGGCTGGCCCGTGTAGGCATGGGCGACTGGCTGCTCGATTCAGACGGCTCATCTTCCGCGGCCGGGGTGATCGCCGCGCTGCTGGTCCTGGTCGGAGCCTCGACTGTCAGCGCGCTCTCGGGTGTCGGCAAAGGGATCAAGTGGCTGTCGAACATCAATATGGTGTTATCCATGGGACTGCTCGTGCTTTTCCTGGTGGTCGGCTCGGGACTGCTCGGGCTTGAATTGCTCGGTGTTGGCCTGTGGGACTACCTCCGCACGCTGGTGCCCAATTCCCTGACGGTGTTTCCCGAGGATGGGTCCGCGATCGGCCAGGCCCTGGTGCAATGGCAGCTCGACTGGTCGGTTTTCTACTGGGCCTGGTGGATCGCCTTTGCGCCTTTCGTCGGCATGTTCATCGCGCGCATTTCGCGCGGCAGAACGATCCGCGAATATGTCTTCGGCGTCGTTCTTGTGCCTTCGCTGATGTGCTTCGTCTGGATGACGGTAATCGGCGGAACGGCGATCGATCTCGAGCTCAGCGGAGCCGCCGATGGCACGATCGTCAATACCGGTATTTCGGACCAGCTTTATGCCACGCTGGCCGTTCTGCTCGATCCAGGCCTCGCCCTGATCGTCTCGATACTCGTGGTCGTTTTGCTGATGACCTACCTGGTCACGTCAGCCGATAGCGCGATCTTGATCGTCAATACGATCAACGGCGCTGGCGACGAGGAGGGCGAGCGGCGGCATCACATCCTTTTCTGGGGTGCAGCGATCGCTTTCGTGGTGGGTTCGATGCTGATCCTCGGGGGGATAGACGCAATACGCATCACGATGATCATCGGCGCACTTCCCTTCTCATTCGTGCTCGCGATGATGGCGATCGGCATCATCAAGGCGGTGATTTATGACATCATCCGCCAGCGGCACGGTGTCCCGACGACCGCCGATGCCTGCGCCGAGCGAGCCGCCGCCGATTAGCCAGCCGCGCGCTTGTCTGGATACCACAGAAATCGACGGGCCAGGCTGACGCTGCCGCAAGGGCTCTAGGCAAGACGCGCGCCGTCGGGAATCGCGACATCGAGTTCCGGCAGGACAATGCGTCCCTCAGCGTCCGGAAACCCGAGGATCAGAACTTCGGACATGAACGGGCCAATTTGCCGCGGTGGGAAATTGACGACCCCCATGACCTTGCGCCCGACCAGCCCGTCCGGCCTGTAGTGATCCGTGATCTGCGCTGATGATTTGCGCTCGCCAATTTCGGCGCCGAAATCGACCCATACCTTGATTGCGGGAATTCGCGCCTCGGGGAAGGGCTCAGCGCGAACCACCGTGCCGGCGCGGATATCCACCTTGCGAAAATCGTCGAAAGCGATCTGGCTCATTGCCGCCGAATATGCCGTTTCACCGCGAGAGTCGAACTTCGTAGCGCACGTCGCCAGACTAGAGTTGATGCGCGCTGCGAGGATGATAGGCAGCACGCGATGATGAGTTCCGCCCTTCCTGTTCGCGCGCTTCTCGTGGCGATCTTCGCGCTGATGGCGGGAAGCGGGTTTCTCTCGACCCTGATCGCGATCCGTCTCGAGCAGAACGGGATCGCTGCGCCGCTGATCGGGCTCGTGGCCACCAGTTACTTCACCGGGCTGACCTTGGGATCGTTGCGCGTGCCATCGCTGATTGCACGGATCGGCCACATCCGCGCCTTCGCGGCTTTCGTGACCGTATATTCCGCGAGCAGCCTGACCTATGCGATCATCGACAGCGTCACGGTCTGGACCATTCTGCGCTTCATCGACGGTTTTGTCATGGCTGGCGTGTTCGTCTGTCTGGAAAGCTGGCTGAACCGGCAAGCGACCGCCGAAAACCGCAGCATCGTGCTCGCCACCTACATGATCGCGCTCTATTCCGGTCAGGCGGCGGGACAATTCCTGCTCAACCTGGGCGAAAACGCCCCAGACCTGCCGTTCATGATCTCGGCGATCGTCCTGTCGATCTCGCTGCTCCCGGTGCTGCTGACGCGGCTACAGGAGCCCAAGGTGGGAGCGGTCGTTCCGCTGTCGGTCAAGCGCCTCTACACCGTATCGCCCTTGGGTATCGTGGGCACGCTGTTCACCGGTGCGATGCTGGGGGCCTTCTATGCTCTGGGCGCGGTTTACATCCAGAAGATCGGCCTTGGCCTGTCGCAGGTCGCGCTGTTCACATCGGCGACAATCGCGGGCGGCGTCGCGCTGCAATATCCGCTCGGTCTCCTGTCGGATCGGTTTGATCGCCGCAAGGTGATCATTGCCTGCTTTACCGTGGTCGCCGCGATCAGCGTGGCGCTTGCCGCGGTCGATCTTGGATCGATCGGGCTCATCGCCTTGGGAAGCCTGTTCGGTGGCTTCGCGTTTGCGCTCTATCCCCTCTGCGTCGCGCATTCGAACGATCACCTCGAAGAGGACGAGCGCATTGCCGCGAGCAGCGGCCTGGTGCTCACCTATTCAGTCGGCGCGATGGCCGGGCCCATGCTCGGCTCCGCAGGAATGACTGCTGTCGGGCCAGCAGGGCTTTTCGGCATCATTGCCGGCCTCGCGACGGGCGGCGTGATCTTCGGCATCTGGCGCGCGATCATGCGCGCGCCCGTTCCCTCGGCGGATCAGCAATCGTTCCAGAGCCTGCCGAGAACAACCCCGATGGCCGCAATCCTCGAGGGTGATAGCGACGAGACCGTAGAAACCGGCAGCACGCGCTAGGACCTGATCTGGATCGCGTCGGCCAGCGGGTCATAACGGATGTCGAGGCCGGCATCCCTGAGTTCGTCGAAGTCGATATGGCTCGCCTTGGTTTCAACCCGCGCATACAGTTCGGCGGGGAGCAGCTTGCCGAGATCTTCCGAAGACACCCGCAAGCGCGAATGGCGATCGATGGACAGGCTGGCGACGCCAATCGCGCGCCCGTCGAGATGGATTGGCTTGCGGATCTCGATGGCCCGCGTTTCGCCCTTCGTGTCCCCGAGATCGAAATCTGTGCGAAGCAACCCGGTCTGGTCCAAGGGTGCGGCAAGATCCTGGCCCTGCGCGCTTCGCGTGGCCGGTTGCAATTCCCTTGCGCTGACGGGCTGATCCGCGCCGTTGGAGAGTCCTTGGGGAGCGATCGATGAACCCGCCGGTTCGCGACCGGGCTCGGAAGTTATGCTCTCCGCCGGCGCGCTCCGCAGCACTGGCAGAGCAATTTCCACCGAGCCAAGGCGTCCCGCTCCTTCCAGCCTGGCGGCCTCGGGTCGCTCAAGGAAAGGGATCGAAAGGGCGGCTCCGAC
>JBFHIF010000159.1:0-4360 GCA_041596595.1 Erythrobacter sp.
AGGTCGCCTGCGGATCACGCAACTGGCGCTGGGGTGGCAGCCGCTTACCGGTCACGCGCTTGATCGCCGCTCCGGGCTGTGCCCCCGGTGACGTCACGCGCCAGATGATCCCGGCAGTATCGTCCGAGATCAGCAGCGACCCATCGCCAGCCCATTCGGCCCAGGTCGGGCGCCCCTTGGTCGTCCCGTCATCGTTAAGAAATCCGGTTAGAACCGGGACAGGCTTGCCGACCGGGTTTCCGCGTTCGTCGAAGGCGACATAGACGACGTCATAACCGGCAGGCGGCTTGCGGTTCCAGGACCCGTGGCGCGCGATGAACGCGCCGCTGGCAAACCCTTCGCCCAAGGTATGACCTTCCTTGGTGAACACGAAGCCGAGCGCGGCTACGTGCGGACCCAGCGCATATTCGGGGTTACGGGTGTATTCGATCAGATAAGGCGGCATCGGGGCTTCGACCCGGCGATCGATGTTGTTCTTGTAGTAGACCCACGGCCAGCCATATTGCGCGCCGACCGGCACATTGGTGAGATAGTCGGGCACCAGATCCGAGCCGAGCATGTCGCGTTCGTTCACCGTGGTCCACAATTCGCCCGACCAAGGGCTGAAGTCGAGCCCGTTGGGATTGCGCAGTCCGACCGCGAAGGGTCGCTGGCGACCGTCTTCGATATCGTATTCCCAGATCATCGCGCGGCCCTGTTCGGCGTCCATGCCGCTTTCACCGGCATTGCTCAGCGATCCTACCGCGACGTAGATCCGATCGCCATCGGGGGCGATCTCGAGGTTGCGCATCCAGTGACCGGTGCCGGGAGCCAGGTCCATCAGCTTGCGCGGCGGTCCGGTCACCGCATCGCTGCCGAGTTCGTAATCGAACGCGAGCAACGCATCGTGGTTGGCAATGTAGAGCGTGCCGTCATGCCAGCCGATGCCCGAAGGCGAAGCGAGACCCTCCTCGCGGATAACCTTGGTCGTCTCGGCGACACCGTCGCCATCGCTATCGCGCAAAAGGACGAGCTGATCGGGAGAGATCCCGCCCGCGCCCGCTTCGCCGAGCAGGTAAGACGCAATCCAGTTGCGCACCTTTGCCAACAGGCCGTCATCGCCTTCGCCCTCGATCTTGGGAGAGCGGGTCAGGGTCGCCAGAACGTCGCCATTGGGAAGCGTGTAGAGGACGCGCGGATGATCGAGGCCCTCGGCAAAGCGCGTGACCACCAGCCCCTCAGCCGCCAGCGGAAAATCGCCATCCGCCCAACCCACCGGCTTGGCGATCTGGACCGTCGGGAAAGTCTCGGCATCCGCCTCCTGAAGCACGGGATCGGTTCCCGCGACCTCGTCGACCGACAGTTCGGCGGTATCTCCGCGCGTGACGAACCAGAACGCGATCCCCAGGATCACGATGATGACGAGCAGGGCGATTGCGATTTTGCGAAGAAGGGCCATGTGGTGCAGTTAGAACGCCGCGTGGATTGCGGCAACAGCTTAACGCGTTCGAGTGGGCGCGGATGGGAGAACCACAGCGTGTACGATTTTCAACCCGATCCCTCGCTTCCGGCCGGGGAACGATATCGGCAGCTTTGCCAGGCGGCCGATGCGTTGACCGCCGACGAACCCGATGGGGTCGCCAACATGGCGAATGTCGCCGCGCTTCTCTGGGAATTCCTGCCCGATCTGAACTGGGCGGGGTTCTACCGGGTGGCGCGGGCCAAGGGCGAAGGCGAGGAGCTCGTGCTCGGTCCGTTCGTGGGACGCCCTGCCTGTATCCGCATCCCGATCGGACGCGGAGTGTGCGGCGCGGCGGCGGACAGCGGCGAAACCCAGCTCGTCGATGACGTCCATGCCTTCCCAGGCCACATCGCCTGCGACGCGGCAAGCCGTTCGGAACTGGTGGTTCCCGTGCTGAATGAGGGCAAGGTAATCGCGGTCATCGATCTCGACAGCCCTCAACGAGGCCGTTTCGGACCCGACGATGCCGAGGGGATCGAGGCGTTGGCGGCCCTGCTCGCAGAACGGATCTGATTTTCAGCTCTGGTCGGGCAGCCGACCCGAAACGAGACATGGGCGCAAGGTCCACTTGGGCTGCGATGATGAATGGTAGTAAACAAAAGGCTAATCATTGTGTCCGCGCCGGGTGTATACTGCGGCTCTTACGGGGGAATACCAGATGTCTCGCAATTCGATCCGCCAGCTCACCGGATGCGCACTCGCCATCTCGATGGGCGCGCTTTCAGCGCCGGTTCTGGCACAGGCCGGTATGTCGGACGAGGAAATCATGGATCTCCCGCCCGAATATCAGGAGATCGAAAGTCAGACCGACGAGAGCGATTTCGACTGGTCTAGCCAGAGTTCGGTCGGGGCTGACGGCACCGAAACCATCGTGCGAACCCGGCGGATTCAGCACCGCGCGCCTCCTGCCTATTCGCGGGAATACGAAACCGATCGTGTTTACACACAGGCTCCGGCCATTCCGGTGCTCGAACGCGAAGCCTGGATCGAGGAATGCGAACGGCGCACACATGGCCGCGGTGAGAGCGAAAAGGGCGGCATTATCGGCGGCCTGCTTGGTGCAGTCTTCGGAGGTGTGGTCGGCAACCGCATAGCCGGCGCAGGCGATCGGGTCGCCGGCACAATTATCGGTGCAGGAGCGGGCGGTCTTGGGGGGGCTTTGCTGGGCGGGCTGATCGGCGGCGGCAAGAAGAACGGTCGCTACGATTGCGAAGCGGCTCTCGACGGCTACCTCGCTCACCATCACGCCGGATCGGCGCGGCTGGCACGCAGGGTGATCGCTGCCCCCGCCTATTCGCCCGCGATGCATAGCTACCCAGCCCATCACGGCCCTGCCTATTACGGTTCCGCCTATTACTATCCGCAGGTCCAGGTGGTTTACGTGCCGGTGACCTACGAGCAGCAGCAGCAGGTGGTCGTCCGCGAGACCGTCAGGGAGGAAACCTACACGGTCCCCGGATCGCGGATTATCGAGGAGCCACGGCCGATCCGGCAGATTCCCTCACCCAAGATGATCAAGCAGTAATTCGCCGGACAGAAAGTCGCGCGGCGCAACTTGGCGCCCGCGCGCGCAAGCTTTGAAGCGCGCTCAGAATTCTCCGCCGGTGAGCCGCTGACACACCAGGTCAAGCTGGTCGAGCGAGGAATAACGGATTGATATCTGGCCCGTTCGTGGGTCCGCATCGGCCTTGATCTTCACCGGCAGGCCGAGAAATTCCTCTAGGTGACGCTGGACCGCGATGATGTCGGCGTTTTCCTCGGACGTGGCTGACCCCGCCTTTGGTTCCTTGCGCGGTGCATCCCGCTTCGTCGCCTGCCGCACGAGTTTCTCGACCTCGCGCACCGAGAGATTATCATTAACCGCGCGCCGCGCCAGAACCGCCGCGTCCTCATGCCCGATAAGGGCGCGTGCGTGCCCCATCGAGAGCGTCCCTGCCTCGACCAGATCGAGAACCTGGTCCGGCAGCGCCAACAGGCGCTGGATATTCGCGACATGGCTGCGCGATTTCTCGACCATCCGGGCGATTTCGGCCTGCGTCATCCCCTCTGCCTGCGAGAGCCGTTGATAAGCGCGCGCCTCCTCGACCGGGTTGAGATCCTCACGCTGGAGGTTCTCGATCAGGGCCAGCGCCATCACCTCGCGATCGTCCAGCTCCCGCACCAGAGCCGGGATCTCGTGGAGCCGGGCTTTCTGCGCAGCGCGCCACCGGCGCTCGCCCGCGACGAGTTCGTACCGGCCGTGCCCTTTGGGCCTTACGATGATCGGCTGGATAACCCCGCGTTTGGCAATCGAGGCCGCAAGCTCCTCGAGAGCACCCTCGTCGAAAGTCTTGCGCGGATTGCCCGGCAGCGGGGAAATCGATGCGATCGCAAGTGATTTCATAGGGGAATCAGAGACTTGACCATCGGCGTTGGGCGAAGTCTCGTCCTGGCCGGTGCGCACCAGCGGTTCTTCGCGCCGCGTTTCGCCGAGCAGGGCACCAAGTCCCTTGCCGAGCTTTTTCTTGCGATCGGCAGGCGTCCGCTCGGGAACCGTAAGCTTGATGGGATCGGATTTGTTGCTCACGCGGCCTTCCTCCTTGGCGGAAATCGCCCGATCAATTCTCGGGCGAGCGCGATGTAGGCGCGGCTTCCCGCGCAGGAATGATCGTAGACCAATGCCGGAAGCCCGTGGCTCGGCGCCTCGGACAGCCTGACATTGCGCGGAATCACGGTGTCGAACACCAGTCCCCCCAGACATTCACGCACATCTTCGGCGACCGGGTCGGTCAGGCGGTTGCGGCGATCGAACATCGTCAAAGCGACGCCGATGATATCGAGAGAAGGATTGAAACGCTGCTGAACCTGCTCAACTGTCTG
>JBFHIF010000160.1:0-4348 GCA_041596595.1 Erythrobacter sp.
CCCGATCGCAGGCGCGCTTAATTTCATCGGTCCCGACGCGCTGTACGGGCGTTACTGGGGATGCACACGCGAGGTGCGGTTCCTGCATTTCGAATTGTGTTACTATCAGGCGATCGATCTCGCCATCGAACTCGGACTTTCGCGGGTCGAAGCCGGCGCGCAGGGCGGGCACAAGCTCGCGCGGGGTTACGAACCCGTCCAGACCTATTCAGCGCACTGGATCGCCGATCCCGGATTTCGTGCCGCTGTCGCGGACTTTCTCGATCGAGAGCGCCAGGGGGTCGCGGCCGACCGGCTCTATCTGGCCGATCGCACGCCGTTCAAGAACGGTTAGGCGGCCTTGCGTTCGTTCTGCGACAGCCACTCGCGCGCGCGGCGCTGGGCCTCGGCGATTTCGCGCGCGGTCATCTCGTCCGAAATATCGGCCCGGCAAAACCCGGCCTCCTCGTGCCCGCGCGAAGCGGCGATATTGAACCACTTGTGCGCCTCGACGAGATCGCATTCGATCCCGTTGCTGCCGGTTGAAAATGCCACGCCCAGATCGAACAGGGCTGCAACGTTGTCTCCGTTCGAGGCTGCCGCGAGACATTGGGCGACGACGATGTCGGCCTCTGCACAGCGGATTTCACGAATATCGGTCTTGTCGAAGCTCGCGATTTTCATCTGACGCTCTCCCCCTCGTTTGCGCGGCAATCTCCGATCAGGGCGTCCGCCCGTTTCGCTTGTCACGCAGCCACAGACTTTGCCGATCATGGTCAACAAATGGTTAATGCCGTTCGGCTTTTCTTGGACGGGCGCCCGCTCGCGGCATTTCGGATCGACGGGATGCACCCAGTGCGCGGCGTGTTCGCCGATTGCGGCATGCAAACGCTTGTGCCCCGCTGGCGGCTTGCCTATAGGCGCGGCCAAGGATTGGGTTTGTAGGGGCGAGCCTGGGCCGTTTTTTCATCGGCGCGGGTTTGGGTAGGTCCCGCGGGAAGTGATGGGACTAGAGGATCACATGGCCACGGCGGTGACTAAAGAATCAGATATTCTCGAAAATGCAAAGCGGGTTCTCCCGGCCGATTACGTGCCGAGCGAGGACGAGGAATATATGTGCCCGTTGCACCGGGCCTATTTCCAGATGCTGCTGATCGAATGGAAGCGTTCGATCCGCGAAGCTGCCGACCAGACCCTGCAATCGCTCCAGGACGGTCCGATCCGCGAACCCGATCTCAACGACCGGGCTTCGAGCGAGACCGATTGGGGCATCGAGCTTCGCACCCGCGACCGTCAACGCAAGCTCGTCGCCAAGATCGATTCCGCTCTGCGTCGGATTGAAGAGGGTGAATATGGATATTGCGAGGTAACCGGCGATCCGATCGGTCTGAAACGGCTGATCGCACGCCCGGTGGCAACCATGACGGTCGAAGCGCAGGAAGCCCACGAGCGCCGCGAGAAAATTTCGCGCGACGATTGAGGCCGGTTACCCGATCCGCCTGGCATTTTAACCTCCGTTCCAATTTGAGACGCTCGCCATCGACTGTGCTGCGGCCTCGCCCCGCTTAACCGAGTGTTTACCCCGTATTACTAGCGGTGTTCGGACCAACTCGTGACAGCGATCAAGGTGCTTCGAAGCACAGCGCTGGTGCAGGATGGAATAATAATTCGGGGAGCTGAGCCAATCCATGTCCGGCGTCGAGACACGAACCGTATCGCGTAACAGCCTGTTCCTGCTTGCCGGAATTCGAGTCGAGCAGGGCAGCAAGACGCATCAGGTTCGCGTGCGCAACCTGTCCGATGGCGGGATGATGGGCGAAGGCGACATCCGTGTGAAGCGCGGCAACAGGCTCGAGATCGAATTGCGTCACATCGACCCAATCCAGGGCAGTGTGGCCTGGGTGCAGGACAATCGGTTCGGCATCGCATTCGATGAAGAGATCAATGCCGACCGCGTGCGCAAACCGCTCGAGCCTCCGCCGCACATCCGGAACGAGGTGGAGAAAGGCTCAAGCTGGCGCCATCGCGCACCGAGCCCCCCCGATTACTCGAGCCTACGCAAGATCTGATCGCTCGGTCGAATTGGTAATTTGCCGCTCAAGACGCTGACCGGCTGGCAGCAAGCTGCTAAGTCCGCGGGCGTGAACCGATTCTGCACCACTCTCATCATCGCCGCAGCGCTCGGATCGTGCGGGCAGAACTCGGATACCGGGCCGATTGACATTGCGATTATCGGCGATCCGCAGAGCCTGTTCCAGCAAGGCGTAAGGCTGTCGCCAGCCGCCCAGCACGTTCGTGCCGCCTCGTTCGAGGGGCTGGTCGGTCTCGACCCCTCAGGCCAGATCGTCCCCGGCGTCGCCGAGCGATGGATCGTCACCGATGACGGGCGCAGCTATATCTTCAGGCTACGAAACGGCGACTGGCCCGACGGCGAACCGATTGCCTCGAATGAGGTCGCGGCGATGCTTCGCGACATCATTGCACGGCTCGAGGGGACATCGCTCGGCCTCGATCTTGCCAAGATAACCGAAATCCGGGCGATGACTGGCCGGGTGGTCGAGTTACGCCTTTCCAGCCCGATGCCCGATTTCCTGCGCTTGCTGGCGCAGCCCGAGCTCGGATTCGTGAAAGACGGCTTTGGTGCCGGCCCTATGGAATTAACGCGTGAGGGCGATTCGCAGGTGGTCGAATTGAACGCCTTTCCGCCCGAGGCGCGAGGGCTTCCGGCGCTTGAGGACTGGGAGGAGGGCGCTCGCAGGCTTCGTGTGCGGGCCTTGGCCGCAGAACAGGGGGTAGAGGCTTTCGTCAACGGCGAGATCGATCTTCTGATGAATGGGCGATTGTCGACCTTTCCGCTAGCTCAGCTTGGTCCGCTCTCGCGCGGAGCGGTCCAGGTCGATCCCGCTCTCGGTATCTATGGCCTCGCTTTTCGCACGGATGCGGGGCTGCTCGGCAGCGCCGCGCGCCGCGAGGCCTTGTCGATGTCGATCGATCGCGACAGCCTGATACAGCCGTTCGGGCTTAGCGGCTGGCAGCCGACGACATGGATCGTTCCCCCCGAAATGTTCGCCGAGCCCGCGATACCGGCGGCCCGATGGGCGTCTTTATCGCTCGACGAAAGGCGGGCCATAGCCGCCCGGCGGATCACCGCCTGGAAAGCCGAACGAGGGGGCGAGGCGGTGGTCAGGATCGGTCTGCCGGACGGGCCGGGAAGCGATCTTCTGTTCGAACAACTCGCCGCGAACTGGCGACGGATCGGGGTCGAATCGATCCGGGTCCGGCCGGGTGCCGGTGCGGATATCGAGCTGAGGGATCGGCTGGCGCGGTATTCCTCGCCGCGCTGGTATCTCAACCAGTTCAATTGCGGCCTCGAAATCGGATTATGCTCGCCGCAGGCCGATGCGATTGTCGAAGGCGCCTTGAACGTGACAGATCCGGTCGCGAAGGAGAGGGCGTTTGCCGACGCGCTTCAGGCGATGACCTCCGACGAGGTGTTCATCCCGCTGGGCGCACCGGTGCGATGGTCGCTGGTGCGCGGGGCCTTGCGTTCCTATGTTCCCAATCAATGGGGTCTGCACCCCCTTTTCCCGATATCGCAGCCGGTTCGATAGCCAAGGCAAGGAATGGTAATGACTGGACCCGAACGACCCCAGAAACTGAGCCTGCAGTTGCCGACCGGGAACGATCCGGCAGCGATCAGAATGCGGGTCGAAGCTGTCGAGACGCTGCTCGAGCGCAGCCTGCGCGTGCCCGGCACAAACATTCCCATCGGGCTCGATGCTATCGTGGGGCTGATCCCGGTAGTGGGTGATGTAATCACGGCCGCGCTCGGCACCTATATCGTGTGGGAGGCTCGCAATCTCGGAATGTCGCGCTGGCAGTTGACGCGGATGGGGGCGAATGTCGCCTTCGATACCGTGCTCGGTTTCGTCCCCGGTCTTGGCGATGCAGCGGACTTCGTGTTCCGATCGAATACGCGCAACCTGCGGATCATCCGCAAGCATCTTGATCGCCATCACCCCGAAACCCGCGTGATCGAGGGCTGATACAGACGGGGTAATTCCCTTTCGCAAAGCCCCGCGCTAGGGCAGGCAGCATGACACAAGACGTCACCTATTCGAGCTATCTCGACCTTCACAAGATCCTGAGCGCGCAGCATCCCGCCTCCGAGGCGCACGACGAGATGCTGTTCATCATCGTCCATCAGGCAAGCGAATTGTGGCTCAAGCTGTGCCTTCACGAAATCGCCGAAGCGCGCGCCTGCATCGAGAGCGACACGCTGAGACCAGCTTTCAAGATGCTCGCCCGGGTGGCGAGGGCGCAGCAGCAGTTGATCCAGAGCTGGGACGTTCTGAGCACGATGACCCCG
>JBFHIF010000161.1:0-4345 GCA_041596595.1 Erythrobacter sp.
ACCATCAGCGGCGCGAGCGCGGGTCCGATCACCGTGCCGAGCCCGAAGCTGGAAGCGATCAGCGAGAGCGACTGGGTGCGCTGGCTACGCGGGGTGCGGCTGGCGACATAAGCCTGGACGGCGGGCGGGGCTGCGCTGCCGAAACCGCCATAGAGGCTGCGCGCAGCGGCAAAGGCAATCAGCGCCCAGAACGCGGTGATCCAGCCCGAAAGCCCGGCCCACAGCACGAAACCGCACAGCGCCATCGAAATTATGAAGCCGATAAGGCCCAGCGCCATCATCGCCTTGCGTCCGCGCCGGTCGGATCGCCGCGCCCAGATCGGCGCGCAGATCACCCACAGCAGTGCCGACCAGCTATAGGCAAGGCTGATCCAGACATCGGCCACGCCCAGCGCGGTCCCGATCGAGGGCATCACCGATTGCATCGCCGTATTGCCCGCGGCGGTGACCAGCATCACCATGAACAGCAGCGCCATGCGCTCGCGCGAGATCGATCCGCGCGGTGTGGTCGCGTTCATCGCTTGGGGAGGGGGCGGATCGGCGTCGGCCATTGCGCGCCAAGCGCTAGGCCAGCCTCACGAGGCTTGCAATCCAATAACCCTTCTGCGATTCCTGCGCGCTGATTTTCAGATGGAAAACGCGCTGGGAGGGTTTCTCCTACCGCGTGCCAGGGAGCTTGAATGACCGGAAACCTGTCGGCGACTGCCGAACGCGGCAGACCGCCCCGCCGATGGCGCGACTATGCCGCGCAGTGTGGAGTGTTCTTCCGCGGATTTCTCGAACATCCCCGGATGGTCGGATCGATCATCCCCTCATCGCGCTTCACGATCCGCCGGATGCTCGCTCCTGTCGACTGGGGCCGGTGCGAGGTGTTTGTCGAATATGGCCCCGGTATCGGCACGTTCTGCCGCCCGGTGCTCGAGAAGATGCGCGGCGATGCGGCGCTGATCGCGATCGACACCAACCCGCTCTATGTCGATTATCTCAACCGGACGATCCGCGACAAGAGGTTCCGCGCGGTGCTCGGCTCGGCCGAAGACGTTGAAACCATCCTCGCCGACCAGGGGCTCGAAGGCGCGGATTACGTGCTTTCGGGACTACCCTTTTCGACCTTGCCGCCAGGGGTGGCACCGGCGATCACCGAGGCGACCCACCGGGTGCTGAAGCCCGGCGGCGGGTTCCTCGCCTACCAGTTCACCTCGGCGGTGCGCGATCAGGCAGAGCCGCTGTTCGACCGGATCGATGCCGGCTTCGAATGGCTCAATATCCTGCCGTGCAAGCTGTTCTGGATGTGGAAGCGCGACAAGGGCGAGGCAGCCAAGGCGACCTGATCGAAAGTCAGTCGAAGGTCGCCGCGATCTCGGCTTCGGTGGCGCCTGCAAGCTGGCGGTGGATCGCCACTGCAAGGCCGCAGACCAGCATCCCGACCAGCATTGCGAGCACGCCGTTGACGAGGCCCATCAGCAGCCGCGATCCGTCGCTATCGCCCATCATCGCTGCGACCAGTCCGAACAGGCCGACCAGCAGCAACGAGATCACGACATAGGCGAGTCCCAGCACCGCCCAGAAGCTCAGCACGCGCCAGCGCGCGGGGCGGGTGAGGTCCCACGAGCGCTTGAGCGCGGTGAGCGGATTGAATGTCTTTTCCACCACGATCACCGGAAGGGTAACCGAGAAACGCGCCATCAATATCAGCGCCACCCCCAGCACCAGCAACGGGATCAGCAAGGCGAGCGCGCTCAGGCCCAGACCGCCTGCGAGGAGAGCGATCGGGAGGGTGACGATGACCGCGGCAAGAATGTAGAGCACGAGAAAGCCGAGCATCGCGCCGACCACGCTGGGGACCGACGTCGCCCCCGATTTGAGCGCCTCGCCCACGGTCGGACGGGTATCGCCCATCAGCGCCACCATCGCGCCATACCCGATGAACAGGATGATGCTCCCCACGATACCCCAGGTCGCCAGCGGCCCGACCTGCGACATGACCTGCGCCTGCACGATTTCGGGATCGGCGGTCGGATCCATCAGCACGTCCATCCCCGGAACGAGGTAATAGAATGCAAGCGTGGGTAGCAGCACGAACAGGCCCGCAATCACGGCGAGCAACTGGAAGTTCTCGCGAACCAGAGCGACCCCGCGCGACCATGCGCCATTCATGTCGAAACCCATCTTCATCCCCTCGCGCGGCTTGCCGCTTGCCAAGTCGCAGCAATGCCGCCACCTGACGGTCATGGCAAGCGCAGCACCCCGTTCAGATGAGGAAAGGCCCGTCGAGTGGCGGCGCGAAGTCGCGCCTGTCCCCTATCTGGCCGCGCTCGCTCAGATGGAAGCGCGCAACGCCGCGGTGGCCGCAGGCGAAGCGGATGAACTGGTCTGGCTGCTCGAACACCCCCCGGTCTATACCGCCGGGACCAGCGCCGATCCCGCCGAACTGGTCGATCCGCGCTTCGAAGTGGTCGAGGCGGGGCGCGGCGGGCGCTATACCTATCACGGGCCGGGCCAGCGCGTCGGCTATCTGGTTCTCGATCTGGGGCAGCGGGGCAAGGACGTGCGCTGTTTCGTCCACGCGATAGAAGGCTGGGTGATCGATACTCTCGCCGATTTCGGAGTCGAGGCCTGGCGCGCCGAAGGGCGGGTAGGGATCTGGACCGCCGACATTGACGGGCGCGAGGCCAAGATCGGCGCGATCGGCGTGCGCGTCCGGCGGTGGATCACGATGCACGGATTTTCGGTCAATCTCGATCCCGACCTGTCGCATTTCGGAGGAATCGTGCCCTGCGGGATCGACGAGTTCGGCGTCACCAGCCTTGCGCGGCTGGGGCATCGCGTCAGCGCCGCGCAATGGGACGAGGCGCTGATCGCGCGCGGACAGGATTTTCTTGACGCCCTGGCCGCGAGCGGGCGAAAGGCCTGCACGTCATGACTATTCGCAACCACTTTGCCGCGTCCGCGATCCTGCTGCTTGCCGCGTGCGGCAGCGAACCGGCCCCTGACACCGAGGCGGGCGGAAAAGCTGCGGGCGAGGTGCTCGGCGGCACGATCAGCGACGACATGATCGCGCTCGAGCAGCTCACGTCGCAGTCGCCTCCCGAAGACTCGGGGTCCGGTGCGAGCGGGGCTGCAGATCCCCAGGGGTCGGCGGGGCAGGAAGAGGCGTCTGCCGCTTCGCAGCCCGAACCCGATCCCGCACCCGCCAGCGATCCCGCCGATTCGGGCGAGGAGTGAGGCTCAGCTCACGCTCGCCTCGCTGCGCTCTTCCTCGAGCGTGGGATAATCGACATATCCTTCCGCAATCGGGAAATACCAGCTCTTGGGCACATCCTTGTTGGGGTTGAAATGCGCGCCCTCGGCGATCCTGCGATCGAGATCGGGGTTCGAGATATAGGGCCGCCCGAAACTCACCGCGTCGCAGCGGCCGCTTTCCACCGCTTCGACGGCGTCCTCGGCTCCGTAGTCGGAATTGAGGATCAGCGGGCCGGAATAGAGCTGGCGGATCAGCGGGCTCTGCCGCGGCACGTCGGTGCGGCCAAAGGTTCCCTCGGGGCCGGGTTCGCGCAATTCGAGGAAGGCGATGCCCATGTCCTCGATCAACCGTGCCGCCGCGCCGAATGTGGCCGCGGGATCGCTGTCGTCGACCCCTTGCGTCTCGCCATTGGGAGACAGGCGAATACCGACCCGGTCGGCGCCCCAGACATCGACCAGCGCCTCGAGCACTTCGCGCATGAAGCGCGTGCGGTTTTCGGGGCTGCCGCCATATTCGTCTTCGCGCAGATTGGACGAATCGCGCAGGAACTGGTCGACCAGGTAACCATTCGCGCCGTGCAGTTGCACCGCATCGAACCCGGCCTTCTTCGCGTTCTGTGCAGCGCGGCGGTAATCGCCCACCACCCGCGCGATCTCGTCTTTCGAAAGCGCGCGCGCCTCGGCATATTCCTGCTTTCCGGTGGGGGTATGCGCCTCTCCCGGCGCCTTGGTCGCGCTCGCCGAGACGGGGGGCTCGCCATCGAGGAAGCAGGGATGAACCAGCCGCCCCATGTGCCACAGCTGCATCGCGATCAGCCCGCCTTCCTCGTGGACGGCCCGCGTGATCGGCTTCCAGGCTTCGACCTGTTCCTCGCTCCAGATACCAGGGGCAGAAGGCCAGCCGAGCCCTTCGCGGCTGATCCCGGTCGCTTCGGTGAGGATGAGCCCCGCGCCCGCGCGCTGGCGGTAATAGGTCTCCATCAACGTGTTGGGGGTGAACATCGGATCGGCAGCGCGTCCGCGGGTGAGCGGAGCCATAAAAATGCGATTTCTCGCTTCGAGCGCGCCGAGCTTGAGCGGCTGGAACAGGACGTCGGTCATG
>JBFHIF010000162.1:0-4327 GCA_041596595.1 Erythrobacter sp.
CAGCCCATGCGTGCGGTCCCGTTGAGGAGCCATTGAAGCTCGGCATGGGCCGCAACCTGTGCCTGGTTGAACAGCACGGTCTTTGCCGGATCGACACCGCAGGCGACGAGCGTCGCCACCATTTCGCGGGTCGAGGCGGTGAGTTCGGCCGGGTCGTGCGGCATCGAGATCGCATGAAGATCGGCGAGGAAAATAAAGCACTCGCCGCCTGTTGCCCGCGCTTCGTCCTGCAACTTCACATAGTTCACGATCGCGCCAAGGTAGTTGCCGAGGTGCGGTTTGCCGGTGGGCTGGATGCCGGAGACGACTCTCATTGTTCGGTGGAAACCTTTTTCTTCGTGAAGGACGCGATACGTTCGCGATCGATCGCGCCCACGGCGAACGCGGTTCCGAAATAGACGATGACCGCGCACATGACGAGGACCACCAGGGCGAACAGACGTTCGAACAGGCCGGCCGAGTAAAACCCGGCAAGCAGGTCGCGGGCATACCACAAGGCGAGACCCATCAGGCCAGCGGCGATGACTTGCCTCCCAAGCCGGAGGATCAGGACGGCGGGAAGCCGGTAATGATCGCGCGATCGCATCACGCTGTAGAGAAACGCAACATTGATCCACGCCCCGATGACGCTGGCGAAAGCGACGCCCATGACGCCGAGACGGTCGAGCAGGAGGAAACTGAAAAGGATGAAGACGCCGAGCGAAATGAACGCCGCATAGACCGGCGTGCGGGTATCGGAGCGGGCATAGAAATTGGGAACGAGCACCTTGACCAGCACATAGGCCGGGAGACCCATCACAAGAGCAGCCAGAACCTTACCCGTTATCGCCGCGTCTGCGAGATCGAACCGGCCGCCCTGGAATATCATCGTCACGAAGGGCGTCGCACAAATCGCCAGCGCCACGGCTGCGGGAAGCGTCAACAGCATCGAAAGCTCGATCGCATCCGACTGGACGCGGTCGGCCCCTTCGCGGTTCTTGTTGCCGACGAATCGCGAAAGCGTCGGCAGGATCGCGGTCGACAGCGCAATGCCAATGATGCCGAGCGGCAGCTGGTTGAGGCGGTCCGCATAATTCATGTAGCTGACCGAACCGCTTTCGAGCTGATTGAGGAAATAGAGCTGGACCAGAGTGTTGATCTGGTAGGCTCCGCCGCCGATCGCGGCGGGAAGGGCGATGATCCCCAGTCGCTTCACCTCCGGTGTCAGGCGCGGCAGGCGCAGCTTCACCTCGAACCCCTCGACCCTGACCCAGAAATAGAGCCAGGCCAGTTGCACGACGCCCGCGCCGGTCACGGCCCATGCCAGGCCATAGGCGACCTGTTCCACCGTCGCCCCTGCCGCGATGAACCGTTCGCCGGAGAGCAGCGCGACGATCAGCAGGGCGTTGAGGATGATCGGAAAACTGGCCCCTGGCGCGAACCGGGAAACCGAGTTGAGCATCCCCGTGAACAGCGTCACCAGACTGACGAGCAAAATGTAAGGGAACATGATGCGCGCAAAATCGACCGCCACGTCGAAACCGTCGGGGTCGACGGGCTTGTCGGCAAGCACCCAGATGATCCCGGGCATCGCGATTTCGAGCACGGCTACAAGCGCGATCAGGACCGGCAGAAACACGCTGAGGACATCGGCGCTGAACGAACGGGCGGCCTCGATCCCCCCGCCTTCCTCCTCGGGCTTGTGCAGCCTCTTGGAGAACATCGGCACGAACGCAGCCGAGAACGCACCTTCGGCAAACAGGCGACGAAAGACGTTAGGAATGATGAAGGCCTGAAACCAGGCATCGGTGACGTCATTCGCGCCCAGGACGCGGCTGAAGATCATTTCGCGCGCCATTCCGGCAACGCGACTGACCATCGTCAGCCCCCCGATCGTGCTCACGTTCTTGAGCAGGCTCATCGCACGTCAGCCACGAAACGGGGAGTAACGCTCAGGCTTCGCCTTCGGCGGGCGGATTGCCGCCTTCGCCGGTCGCCCCCTGCTGGGCACGGCTCTGCTGCAATTGCTGGACGTAGAGCCCGTTGAAATCGATCGGATCAATCAGGAGCGGCGCAAAGCCTGCATCGCGGACCGCATCGGCCACCACCCGGCGGGCAAAGGGAAACAGTATGCGCGGTGCCTCGGCAAACAGGAAGGCGTGTGCCTGCTCTTCGGGAACGTTGCGAATGCCCACCAGGCCGCAATAATCGAGCTCGACGATGTAATAGGTGCCCTTCTCGGATGACGCGGTGATCTTGATCTTGAGATTCACCTCGTGAACCTCGTCGCTGACCGCGTCGGTGCCGATGTTGAACTGAACATCGATCTTGGGCTGCTCGGCCCACTGGAAGACTGCCGGGGCGCTCGGGTTCTCGACCGAGAGATCCTTCACATACTGGGTGATGATCGCGGCAGCCGGCTGGTTGTCAGCACCGTTTGGGCCGGGGTTCTGGTTGTCGAGATTCTGGAGGATATCGCCTTCGTCGGCCATGGTGATCTGTCTTTCGAAAATGTGCTGAAAACGCTTGCGGACTCGAAGCCCGTCTATTCTGGCGCGCGCCTAGCAGGCACAAGGCGTGCCCGCAACAGGATGGAACGAGGCGATCCGCGCTAAATGTATGGGCAAACGGGCGTTGGCGAATGGGAATTACTGCCTATCTAAAGGCTTGAAGCGGGGCTTGGGATCGAGCCGTGGCGATGGTAAGGCTGGTTCAAGAACGATGCCGGCACCCTCGCTCCGGTATTCGCGCGCAGACCCCGCGTTGCTGCAATCTAAAGGAATCGGACTTTCGACGTGATCTTTGAAATCATCATCCTCGCCATGATCGCAGCTTTTCTGGGGCTCCGCCTGTATTCGGTGCTTGGCCGCCGGGCCGAGCACGAGGAAGAATCGATCCCGCAGCGATTCGATGCCGGTGATACCGACCAGGCACAGGGCGCGCATCCCAAGACCGTTCAGACGGTGGCGCAGGCTCGGCCCGCCGAGCTCGAAGGGGTCATGCCCGCGGTCGAACGCGGAATCCGCGCGATTGCCGATGCCGACCGTTCGTTTGACCTCGCCACCTTCATTCAAGGGGCGAAAGGCGCCTACGAAATGGTGCTCGAAGCGTTCTGGAAGGGCGATCGCGAGACTCTGCGCGAGCTGTGCGACGACGATGTCTACGAGGGTTTCATCGCTGCCATTGACGCCCGCGAGCAAGCGGGTCATGAGGTCGACAACCGCCTGATTCGGATCGAGGAAACCCGCATCCATTCCGCAACGCTCGATGGGCGCATGGCCCGGATTGCCGTTCTGTTCGTCGCTGACATTGCCGCAGTCACGCGTGACGAGGACGGCAATGTGATCGCCGGATCGCTCGACGATGCGCTCGAGAGCCGCGACGTGTGGACCTTTGCTCGCAATGTGGCTGCTCGCGATCCGAACTGGGTGCTCGACGAAACCGACGAAGGGTAAGCCTGCGCGATGAGCGTCACCGGGATGTTGGCGCGTTTCGCCGTCTTGCCGCTGTCGCTTGCGCTTGCTGCGTGCGTCTCGCTCATTCCCGAGCCGGCGCGGGACATACAGACGCCGACCGCCACGCCCGCAGGAGCGGCGAACGCCCTCGCGGCCGGGATCGCTCGCGGTCCCCGGTTCGCCACTCTCGGAGTTGGGCGAAGCGAGGCCGCCCGTTCGCTCGCCAGTTTCATCGAATCGTGCCCCCAATTGCTCAGCCGCGAAGACGCGAGCGGGCTCACGATCAATGCCGACTGGCGGCCAGCCTGCAGTGCCGCAAGCAGCTGGTCGGGCGATCCCCGCGCTTTTTTCGAGAAGCATTTCGAGGCGGTCGAGATTGGAGACGGCAAGGCTTTTGCCACCGGCTATTTCGAACCCGAGATCGCCGGTAGCCGAACCCGCCGGCCCGATTATGAACACCCGGTTTATGGCATGCCCACCGATCTCGTGCGCGGCTGGCCGAGCGACACCACCGAAGAAAACCGCACCGGGCGACCGCCTCTGGGCCGATATGACAACAGTGGCGAATTCGTGCCCTATTATGACCGGACCGAAATCGAGGAAGGCGCGCTCGATGGTAAAGCGCCGGTAATCGCCTGGGCAGCAGACCCGGTTGAATTCTTCTTTCTCCAGATTCAGGGATCGGGGCGTCTGCGCACGCCCGAAGGCGAAGTAATCCGTATCGGCTATGCCGGGCAGAACGGCCGTGGATATACCGGCATCGGATCGGTGATGCGCGAGCGCGGTCTTCTGGGGGATGGTCCCGGCCAGTATCCTGGCTCGATGCAGGGCATCATGGCCTATATTCGCGAAAACCCTGCCGAAGGGCGCGAACTCATGCGGCTCAACAAGAG
>JBFHIF010000163.1:0-4316 GCA_041596595.1 Erythrobacter sp.
AGGACAATGCCCAGGCCAAGGGCGACACTGGCAGCCCCGAAGTCCAGGTTGCGATCCTCACCGAGCGGATCAAGAACCTGACCGAGCACTTCAAGTCCAACCACAAGGACAATCACTCGCGTCGGGGCCTGCTGATGATGGTCAACAAGCGGCGCAATCTGCTCGCATTCCTCAAGAAGAAGGATGTGGAGCGGTATAACGCCCTGATCCAGAAGCTGGGTCTTCGCAAATAAGAGTTTCTCAAGGGGCGGCTCGATGGGCCGCCCTTTGTTTATCAGGCATCCTTCGCAATTCGGCGAAGGGGCCGCAGGGGCGGAACTGGCCCCGCACCGGACCGGGACGGCACACCCGGAAAATGTAGGCCCCGTGACGCAATGTGGCGCGCGGGTTCAGAAGGAAAATCAATGTTCGACAAGAAAACCGTATCGCTGGAGTGGGGCGGAAAGACCCTCACTCTGGAAACCGGCCGTATTGCCCGTCAAGCAGACGGCGCCGTTCTGGCTACCTATGGCGAAACCGTGGTGCTGTGCGCCGTGACCGCTGCCAAGAGCGTGCGCGAGGGGCAGGACTTCTTCCCGCTCACCGTCCACTACCAGGAAAAATTCTCCGCCGCGGGCCGTATCCCCGGTGGCTTCTTCAAGCGCGAAGGCCGCGCGACCGAGAAGGAAACGCTCACTTCGCGCCTGATCGATCGCCCCGTGCGTCCGCTCTTCCCCGAAGGTTTCTACAACGAGATCAACGTTATCGCGCAGGTGCTGTCTTATGACGGCGAAACCGAACCCGATATCGTCGCCATGATCGCTGCCAGCGCCGCTCTCACGCTTTCGGGCGTTCCCTTCATGGGACCGATCGGTGCCGCGCGCGTCGGCTATGTCGATGGCGAATACGTCCTCAACCCGAGCGTCCAGAACATCTTCGAGAAAGGTCGTCTCGACCTCGTCGTCGCCGGCACTCACGATGCGGTGATGATGGTCGAATCCGAAGCGATGGAACTGACCGAAGAGGAAATGCTCGGCGCCGTGATGTTCGCTCACGAGGAATCGAAGAAGGTCATCAAGGCCATCGTCGATCTCGCCGAACAGGCCGCCAAGGATCCCTGGGACATCGACACCACCGACGACACTTCGGCGATCAAGGAAAAGCTTCGCGGCATCATCGGCGACGATATCGCCGCGGCCTACAAGCTGACCAACAAGTCGCAGCGTTCGGACGCGCTCAACGCCGCCCGCGAGAAGGCCAAGGAAGCCTTCGCCGACGAAGAACCGCAGACGCAGATGGTCGCCAACAAGGCGGTCAAGAAGCTCGAATCGGAAATCGTTCGCGGTGCCATCCTCAAGGATGGCACCCGGATCGACGGACGCAAGCTCGATCAGGTTCGCCCGATCGAAGCGACTGTCGGCCTGCTGCCGCGCACCCATGGTTCGGCGCTGTTCACCCGCGGTGAAACGCAGGCGATCTGCACCACCACGCTCGGCACCAAGGATTCCGAGCAGATGATCGACGGGCTCGAAGGGCTCTCGTACAGTAACTTCATGCTGCACTATAACTTCCCGCCCTATTCGGTCGGAGAAGTGGGTCGTTTCGGCTTTACCAGCCGCCGCGAGACCGGCCACGGCAAGCTCGCCTATCGCGCGCTTCGCCCGGTTCTGCCCGATACCGAGGACTTCCCGTACACGATCCGCGTTCTGTCGGACATCACTGAAAGCAACGGCTCGTCCTCGATGGCGACGGTTTGCGGCGGGTGCCTGTCGATGATGGATGCCGGCGTTCCGGTGAAGCGCCCGGTTTCGGGTATCGCCATGGGCCTGATCCTCGAAGGTGACGATTTTGCGGTCCTGTCGGACATCCTGGGTGACGAAGATCACCTCGGCGACATGGACTTCAAGGTGGCCGGCTCCGAAGAAGGCATCACCAGTCTCCAGATGGACATCAAGGTTGCTGGCATTACCGGCGAGATCATGAAGCAGGCGCTCGAACAGGCAAAAGCCGGCCGTGCGCACATCCTTGGCGAAATGGCGAAGGCGCTGACCGGTGCCCGCAACGAAGTCTCCAAGCACGCACCGCGCATCGAAACGATGCAGATCGACAAGTCGAAGATCCGCGACGTCATCGGAACGGGCGGCAAGGTGATCCGCGAGATCGTTGCCGAAACCGGTGCCAAGGTCGACATCGACGACGAAGGCGTGATCAAGATCTCGTCCTCGAACCTCGACGAAATCGAAGCTGCGCGTAAGTGGATCGAAGGCATCGTCGAAGAGGCAGAAGTCGGCAAGATCTACACCGGTAAGGTGGTCAACATCGTTGATTTCGGCGCATTCGTGAACTTCATGGGCGGCAAGGACGGCCTCGTTCACGTCTCCGAGATGAAGAACGAGCGGGTCGAGAAGCCGACCGACGTGGTCTCCGAAGGCCAGGAAGTTAAGGTCAAGGTTCTCGAGATCGACCAGCGCGGCAAGGTCCGCCTGTCGATGCGCGTGGTTGACCAGGAAACCGGCGAGGAACTCGAAGACACCCGTCCGCCGCGCGAACCGCGTGGTGATCGCGGTGAACGCGGTGATCGCGGTGGCCGGGGCGGCGATCGTCGTCGTGGCGGCGGCGGTGGCCGTGGCCGGGATCGCGACCGGGACGGCAAGCGCGAGGGCGGCAATGACGGCCCCGCTGCAATGCCCGACTTCCTGAAGGACTGATCCTTCGCATTGAATGAAGGGAGGGGTCGTGGGTTCGCCTGCGGCCCCTTCTTGTTTGGAGAAACCCGATGCTTCCTCGCGAGGAAATCGCCCAAGCCCAGATCCCCGGAGGCGAAACGCTCACGCTCGTCAGCCATGGGCGCGACTTCATCATAATGCTGGGCCGCGACGAATTGATGGGCACGCGAATGCAGTTCTCGGAAGAGCAGCTCGCTCAGCTGACCATCGCTCAGCTTGACGTAGCCCGGCCGCGGATCCTGATCGGCGGATACGGCATGGGATTCACCTATCGCGCGGCGCTGGAAGCGCTACCCGAGCGCGCGCAGATCGTGGTGGCAGAGATCGTGCCCGAGATCCTCGATTGGGCGAAAGGGCCGCTGGCTGGGCTGACCGGCGACAGTCTGAAGGACCCGCGGGGGAAAATCGTGATGTGCGATGTCGCGGCGCTGATCGACGACGCCAATGACGGGACGTGCGGGAAGTTCGACGCGATCCTGCTCGATGTCGACAACGGACCCGACGGGATCGTGCGCGATGCCAATTACCGGCTCTATACGCGCACCGGACTGGCCAAGGCCAAGGAGGCGCTTATGCCCGGCGGCATCCTCGCGATATGGTCGGCTGCTTCCGACCACAAGTTTACCCGCCGCTTGCGCGATTCGGGCTTCAGGGTCGACATCCGCGAAGTGCGCGCGAGGCCGAACAACAAGGGCCCCCGTCACACGATATGGTTCGCGCAGAAGCCCTGAAACGACGTTAGAAATCGTAGATAAGCGTGACCCGGCTCAGCGTGTCGGTCTTCAGCGCGCCTGCCGGCGGGTCTGTGTCGTGTTCGACCGCATAGGACAGGCGGAGTTGGAAGTCGTCGGCTACGCCCGCCTGGATCCCGGTTTCCGAGATCAGCGTGCTCGATCCGCCCTGCAGGAAGGCGCTGGCGTTCTGGGTGAGTGCGATGCGTTCGGCGAACTGCCAGTCGAAATCGAGTTCGGCGAGGGCAGCGAGATTGCCTTGGGCCGGCGCGCCGATCCGCTCGGTCCGGCGCCAGGCGGGGCCCGCCTTGATCGCTAGGCTTACATCCTCGCTGGCGATGACATCATAGCCGAGGCCGCCCGATACCGAATAGCGCGCGGAAAAGCCCTGAAACCTGTCGCGCTCGAATTGCGCGAGCGCATAGCCGAACAATCGATCCGAAATCTTGTAGTTGGGCTCGTAGCGGGCGAGGAACTGCTCGCGCGTGGTCACACCGTTCGAACGCTGGTAGTCGGCCCGGCCCGACAGCTTGTGCCGCCAGTCGATCCCCTCGCGCTTGAGCGCCAGCCCCGCGGTCAGCCCCGTGTTCGACGAATTGCCGGTTGATCGGAATGCGCCGAGTTCGCCGCTCCCCGACCAGTTCTCGAACAGCCCTGCCTGGCGCACCCGCTCTTGATCGCCTTGTGCTTTGGCCTGCGCCTGCGTCGCCAGATCGCTCTCATAGGCGGAGAGGATCGCGTCCAGCTGTGCGGCGTCCTTGGGATTGGTCTCGCGCGCCAGTTCGATCACGGTGCGAACCTTTGCTTCGTCGCCCTTCGCGATCGCGGCATCGATCATCGCGCGCACCGGCTGCGGGATGGCGGCAAGCACGGGTGTGGA
>JBFHIF010000164.1:0-4293 GCA_041596595.1 Erythrobacter sp.
AGAAGAACGGCGCGAGGCGCTGGCTCGAGCTCGGCATCTCGTTCCAGCCTTCCGAGATCGCCAAGCCGGGATTTGCGGTCGTGCTCGCCTGGGTGCTGAGCTGGCGTTTGCGCGACCAGAACCTGCCGGTCGTCCTCACCGCCTTCGCGCTCATGTTCCTCATGGGCGCCCTTCTCATGGCGCAGCCCAATCTGGGCGAAACGATCCTGTTCGGCGGGATCTGGTTCGTGCTGGTCCTGCTCGCGGGGATATCGATCCAGCGCATCGCCATGCTCGCAGGCCTGGGAGTCATCGGGATCGGCGCGGCCTACCTGTTCTACGAAAACGCGCGCAACCGGATCGACGGGTTCTTTGGCGGCGGGACCGCGTTCGACCAGGTCGACCTCGCGCAAAGGACGCTGCTTTCCGGGGGCTGGACCGGAAGCGGGCTGTGGCTGGGCATTCGCAAGATGAACCTGCCCGAAGCGCATACCGACTACATCTTCTCGGTTATCGGAGAAGAATTCGGACTGCTGATGTGCGCGCTAATCGTGCTTCTCTACCTTGCCCTCATGGGGCGGGCCCTGATGCGCGTGCTCGACGAGGACGATCTGTTCTCGCTACTCGCCGGCGCCGGACTGGCGGTCCAGATCGGCGGTCAGGCCTTCATGAACATGCTGGTCAATCTCGGGATATTCCCTTCGAAGGGGACAACCCTGCCGCTGATCAGCTATGGCGGTTCGTCGACGCTGGCAGTGTGCTTCACTGTCGGCCTTCTGCTCGCTATCACCCGGCGCAATCCGTTCCTCGGGCGCGAGAGCAGCGGGCTACGCAATCTGTTGGAACGCAAGGAGGAGCGCGCATGACCGCTGAGACGAGAAAGGGCGCATCGCGCCATTTCGTGCTCGCCGCGGGTGGCACCGGGGGCCACATGATCCCCGCCTTCGCTCTCGCCACCGAACTGCAGGCGCGCGGGCACCATGTCGCGCTGATCACCGATGCGCGCGGTGCGAACATCCCCGGAAAGCCCGACGGGCTGACGGTTCACGTGCTTCCGGCCGGGCGGTTCGGCAAGAACCCGCTGCAATGGATCAGGGGCGCGCGCAAGGTGTGGGAAGGGCGCGGCATGGCGCTGCGCGTATTCGACACTTTCGAGCCTTCGGCAGTGATCGGCTTTGGCGGCTATCCCGCGCTTCCCGCGCTGCTCGCCGCGACATCTGCCAGGATCCCCTCGATCGTCCACGAACAGAACGCGGTGCTGGGCCGGGTCAACCGGCTGCTCGCGTCGCGGGTCAATGCGATCGCTACGTCTTATGCCGATGTCGAGCGGCTCAAGCCCAAGCATCTCGACAAGACCCACCTCGTCGGCAACCCGGTGCGCAGCGAGGTTCTCGAGCTGCGCGACGACGAATTCCCGCCCTTCACCGAGGGCGGTTTGCTGCGGGTGCTGGTGACCGGCGGCAGCCAGGGGGCCAGCGTGCTTTCCGATATCGTGCCCGACGGACTGGCGATGCTGCCGCCCGCCTTGCGCCAGCGGCTCCAGGTCACCCAGCAATGCCGCAGCGAGGATGTCGACCGGGTTCGGGCGCGCTATGCCGACCACGATATCCCCGCCGAACTGGGCACCTATTTCGAGGACATGCACACCCGGCTTGCCGACGCGCACCTGTTCATCGGTCGTGCCGGGGCATCGACCATCGCCGAACTCACCGCGGTGGGGCGACCGGCGATCCTGATCCCGCTTCCGATCGCGACCGACGATCACCAGGCCGCCAACACCCGCGAAATCGTCAAGGCGGGCGGCGCGCGGATGATCCGCCAGGCCAAGTTCACGCCCAAGGAGCTCGCCAAGCAGATCCAGGCGCTGGCGAAGAAACCGGCGAGCCTCGCCAATGCCGCGCATGGCGCATGGAATTGCGGCTACCCCGATGCGGCAAGCGACCTTGCCGACCTTGTCGAAAGCATGGGCGGGATCGACACGATGGACGTGATCCGCGTGGGCGCGAACAACGCTCGCGGTGCCAGCCAGGGCGTTCCTGCAGGGCAGGGTGCGGCGCGTGAGCAGGCGAGCGAGGATCGCGCGGCATGAAGGGTGTTCCAACCGATATCGGCACGATCCATTTCGTCGGCATCGGCGGGATCGGAATGTCGGGCATTGCCGAGGTCATGGCCAATCTCGGCTACAGCGTGCAGGGTTCCGACATCAAGGAAAGCCCGGTGATCGAGCGGCTGCGTTCGCGGGGGGTGAATATCGCGATCGGCCATGCTGCCGAGAATGTCGAAGGCGCCGGGGTGGTGGTCACCTCGAGCGCGGTTCGCCGGACCAATCCGGAAGTCGCGCACGCGCTCGAGAACCGCATTCCGGTGGTGCGCCGCGCCGAAATGCTCGCCGAATTGATGCGTCTGAAATCGACCATCGCGATCGCGGGAACACACGGTAAGACCACGACCACCAGCATGATCGCGGCGCTGCTCGATCACGGCGGAATTGATCCCACCGTCATCAATGGCGGGATCATCGAGCAATATGGCTCCAACGCGCGCCTGGGTGACAGCGACTGGATGGTGGTCGAGGCTGACGAGAGCGACGGCAGCTTTCTGCGGCTGGATGGTACGATCGCGGTGGTCACCAATATCGATCCCGAACATCTCGAACATTACGGCGATTTCGACGGGGTGAAGCGCGCCTTCATCGAGTTCATTCACAACGTGCCCTTCTACGGCGCGGCGATCCTGTGCGTCGATCACCCCGAAGTGCAGGCGGTGATCGGGCAGGTGCGCGATCGCAAGGTGGTGACCTACGGCTTCTCGCTCCAGGCAGATATTTGCGGGGTCAATGTGCGCGCGCATGACGGAGGGAACACGTTCGACGTGATCGTCCGCCAGAGAGGCGAGGAGGATCGCAGGATCGAAGGTGTCCATCTCCCGATGCCGGGTCGTCACAACGTCCAGAATGCGCTTGCCGCGATCGCGGTCGCCGTCGAGATGAACTGCCCCGACGAGGTGATCTGCAACGGTTTTGCGAGCTTCAGCGGCGTCCGGCGTCGCTTCACCCGGGTCGGCACGGTCGAGGTAGACGGCGGCAAGGTCGCGATCATCGATGATTACGCGCACCACCCGGTCGAGATCCGGGCGGTTCTGGGCGCGGCGCGCGAACAGGTCGATGCGGCCGAGGGCGGCGGGCGCGTGATCGCGGTCGCGCAACCCCACCGCTACACCCGTCTCAACGACCTGATGGACGAGTTCCAGACTTGCTTCAACGATGCCGACGAGGTCTATGTGACCCCGGTTTACGAGGCTGGAGAAGATCCGATTCCGGGGGTCGACGCTGCCGCGCTCGTCGCCGGTCTCAAGTCGCGCGGCCATCGTTCCGCGGCGATCGTCGCGGACGAGGACGAACTGGCCACCGTCCTCGCCCAGCAGGTCGCGCCCGGTGACATCGTTGTGTGCCTCGGCGCGGGCGACATCACCCGCTGGGCAGCCGGGCTGGCCGATGCCGTGACCGCAAGGCGGGAGGGCTGACCAATGGTGGTGCAACTGGGAGACTGGTTCGACATGGATGACGGGTCCGCCCCGACCTGCGCTGTCGAGGGGGCCGTCAATCACAACACCGACGCGCCCGTTCCGATGGAAGGGATACGCGGCGACCTCACGCCCAATGCCCCTCTTGCCAAGCTCGTCTGGTTCAAGACAGGCGGTCCGGCCGATTGGCTGTTCGAACCGGCCGATCTCGACGATCTCAAGCTCTTCATGGAACGGCTTGAGGGATCGATGCCGGTGATGGCGCTGGGGCTGGGCTCCAATCTCATCATTCGCGATGGCGGTGTGCCGGGCGTGGTGGTGAGGCTGGGCAAACCGTTTGCCGGGGTCGAGGTCACCGGGGATAATGAGATCACCTGCGGTGCCGGTGCGCCCGGAATACTCGCCGCCTCGAAAGCGCGCGATGCCGGGATTGCCGGGATGGAATTCCTGCGCGGAATCCCCGGCACCGTCGGCGGCTTCGTGCGCATGAATGGCGGGGCATACGGACGCGAGGTTTCCGACATCCTGATCGATTGCGTGGTGATCCTGCCGAGCGGCGAGGTCGTGACCCTGCCCGCGGCCGACCTCGAATATTCCTACCGCCACTCTGTCCTGCCCGATGGCGCCGTGGTCGTATCGGCGCGGTTCGAGGGGACGCCCGGCGACCCGGAGGAAATCGGGGCCGAAATGGACCGGATCGCCGATGCGCGCGAGAATTCGCAGCCGCTCAGGACCAAGACTGGTGGTTCGACCTTCAAGAACCCGGATGGAATGAAGGCCTGGCAACTGGTC
>JBFHIF010000165.1:0-4275 GCA_041596595.1 Erythrobacter sp.
AGCGCAATTCAAACTCGTGTCTGGAAAGTGAGACAAAATGTCCGTCGGTCAACAAGTAGCCTCAAATCTGCCCTTCCTGCGTCGTTACGCCCGTGCACTCACAGGCTCGCAGGCGACCGGAGACGCTTTCGTCCGGGCAACCCTCGAAGCGGTGCTGGCGGACGAGGAACTCAAGGCGTCGCTCGATGGGGGCCGCATTCCGCTCTACCGCGCCTTCAACAAGGTCTGGTCGAGCGCCTACATGGACATCGTCAACGAGGAACCGTCGGGCAGCGAACACGAAGTCGGCGCGCAAAGCCGGCTCGGCGCAGTCACCCCGCTGAACCGGCAGGCATTGCTGCTCACCACGCTCGAAGATTTCACCGCCGCGCAGGCAGCGCAGATCATGGATCTCGAAACCGAGGAAGTCGAAGCGCTCGTGTCCGAGGCGATCGGAGAGATCGACCGCGAACAGGCGACGTCGGTGCTGATCATCGAGGACGAGCCGCTGATTTCCATGCAGCTTGAAGACCTCGTGACGGGGATCGGGCACGAAATCTGCGGCACCGCCGCAACCCGCACACAGGCGCGCGAAGTGGTCGAGAAGGAAACGCCCGGCCTGGTCCTCGCCGATATCCAGCTGGCGGACGGGTCTTCCGGGCTCGATGCCGTCGACGACATCCTGGCGATCGCCAAGGTCCCGGTGATCTTCATCACCGCCTATCCCGAGCGGTTGCTCACCGGCGATCGGCCCGAGCCGACCTACCTCGTGACCAAGCCCTTCCAGGAACAGACAGTGCGCGCTGCGATCAGCCAGGCACTGTTCTTCGGATCGAGCCGCCCGCTCGACTGATCAACCCAGTTTATCTGCTGGTTCGGGCGTCGGGCGGCTAGGAAGCCGTTTCGACGCCTGTCGGCTTGCGGATCTGGAACTCGCTGCGCTGGCGCACCAGGATCCGCATCACGCACCGCACGCCCTCGGGGGCGAAATCGAGCTGCACGGGCTGCTTGAGTTCGTGCGAGATGATCTTGTCGATCAGATCGGTCCCGAACCCGCGATGGCGGGTCTGCGCTACTTCGGGACCGCCTGATTCGATCCAGCTAACCTCGGCGAGATGATCGCCCAGCAAGCGCCAGCTTATCTCGATCTTGCCGCCCGGAACGCTGAGAGCACCATATTTGGCCGCATTTGTTGCCAATTCGTGGATCGCGAGGCCGAAAGACAGCGCATCGTTCGGCGCAAGTTCTACAGGGGGCCCGCTCACTTCCACCACATCCTCGACATCGGCCTGCAGGTGCTGGAGTTCCGCTTCGATCACGTCGCGCATCGGCGTGGTGCTCCAGTCGGTTCCGGTCAGCAGGTCGTGGGTCGCGGAAAGCGACCGGATGCGGCCTTCGAGACTGTCGGCAAAATTATCGAGATCCTCCGCCCGCCTCCGGGTGAGCGACAGGATCGAGAGAACATTCGCGAGCGTGTTCTTGACCCGGTGATTCAATTCGCGGGTCAGCGAATTGCGGATCGAATGCTGCTGTTCGAAGAACTCCAGACGGGTCTGGTCCTCATGGGCCTGCCGGGTCAGCAGGCGGGCAAGCAGCATCAGCAGGCTCGCCAGCGCGAGGCCGAACAGCAACGTCACCATCGAAAGCGGCGATAGGACCGCAGGATCATCGGTTTCGACCACCAGGCGGAAGGGCCGATTGGCGATCGTCAAGGTCTGCTCGACCGAAGCGGACGGGGGATTGGCGCTGGGTCGGGCCGCGAGAAGGCCCTCGGAGGCGTCCATTCCGTCATAGAGTTTTACGCCCAGATCGGCGGGCGCGGCCCGGTCGATCGCGGCATCGAGGAATTTCTGCGTGTCGAAGGGGCTGTAAACGAACCCTACGAGGCTGTTCTCGCTGTCTCGCAACGCGGGTTCGCCTGCATAGACCGGCATGAATATGGCAAAACCGCTCGCCTCGCGCGCGGATTCCTGAAGAAGGACGATCCGGCCCGATGCGGTGGGGCTCACCGTCTGCTTGGCTTCCTCCATCGCAGCCTCGCGGACGGGGTCGGAATACATGTTGAAGCCCAAGGCACGGCGATTACGCTCGGTCTCTGGGGATACGTGAGTGACGATCGCCAGGCGCGGCAGGGCCGCCCCGGGGTTCGGCCTGATCTTCGGGAAGTCGGGCTGTTCCTCGCGGATTCGCGCCAGGAATTGGTCAGTGGAACCCCGCGGCACGACGGTTATCCAACCGAGGCCTTCGGACCCCTTGTAATCGACGTTCAGCCGAAGCTCGCTGACAAATTGCTGGAAAAGCTGCGGGGTGACTTCCTCGACATTCGAGAACAGCGCCGCCCCCGCACGCAGATAGGAGGAAAAGCTCGTTCCACGCCGTTCGAGCGACGAGGCAATCGACTGGGTGTATTCGCGCATCTGCGCCGCTTCGCGGGCACGGACATTGCTCTCGATCGAGAACACGCTGAGAGCCGTAATCGCGGCCACCGCAGCGAAGATCGCCAGTGGTATCGCGCGGGGATAGGACAGCAACCAGCGGCGCGTGCGGCTCTCGCTTTTGGGCGGAGCCATGCTCTTCGCGCGGTGTCTGGGCGGAACGATGCCCGAAGGAGTAGAGGAACGGTCTGTTTTCATGCGGCCTGAAGGTGACGAGAGCTTACGGAACCAAACACGATACGCTTCGTTCCCCCTTCACATCGTTTGCTTCGCGGTGCAATGACCTGCGGCAGCGGTGTACGGGACGTATCAATTAGGGAATCGGGGCAAAGCCGGACAATGGCGCCAGAAGACAAACAGGATAAGGACGCGCAATCGAGCAAGCGCGATAAAGGTCGTGAGCCCTCGCCCGAATGGGCGAATGGGTTGCGCCAACTTTATGATTCGGTGGTCGACGAGCCGCTTCCCGACAGTTTCAACGATCTGCTTGCCCGTTTTGACGAGGAAACCAAGGACGGCTCCGCCGACCAAGGTCGCGCATCTTGATGGCCGATAAGAAGACGCAGCCCGTGCGCACTCCCGATGAAAAGGCCGCTTTCAAGCGCGAACTGACCGAGGTCGTCCCTCACTTGCGCGCATTTGCGCGCGGCCTGTGTGGACGCCCCGACATGGCCGACGATCTCGTGCAGGAGACCATGCTCAAGGCCTGGGCCGCGCAGGACCGGTTCGAACCCGGCACCTCGATGCGCGCCTGGACCTTCGTGATCCTGCGTAACGCCTATCTCACCGACATGCGGCGCAACCGGTTCCGCGGCGAATATGACGAAGGCGTTGCCGAACGGATCCTGACCGCTCCGGCCGGCCAGGAAGAGCCGATCCATCTTTCCGACATGCACCGGGCGCTCCTCACCCTTCCTCCCGAACGGCGCGAAGCGCTGTTGCTCGTGGGCGCGGGCGGGTTCTCCTACGAAGAGGCCGCCAACATCTGTGGCTGCGCCGTCGGCACGATCAAGAGCCGCGTGGGCCGCGCGCGTGCGACGCTCAACTCGATGCTTGACGATGGCGACATCCCCCAGCGCTCGCTCGATGACGAGGGCGCGCACCGCGCCATTCTCGAGGAACTGGACGAGGTCGCCGCCGGAAACGGCATCGCAGCCGCTTCGAAGAACTAGGCTTCCAGCGCGTCCGCCGGCTCGGGATCGTCGACGACCCGATCAACGGCCGATGTCACGGCGACATTCATCGTCACATTGGCGAGCGTGCGCATGATATCGGGAAGCATTTCGACCGCGACCAGCAAGGCGAGCGGCTCGATCGGAACGCCCATCGCAAGCGCAATCGGGCCGATCGAGACCACGAAGCTGATAGATCCGGGCAGGCTTACCGACCCGATAGAGATGATCACCGCAATCGCGATCCCGATAATTACGAGCGCCGGGGGGATGTCGATCCCCGCCAGATCCGCCACGTAGAGCGCGACCGCCAGATTCATAGCCACGCTGGTTGCCCGGAATATCGCTACCGCCAGCGGCAGCGCGAATTCGCTCGTGCGGGATCGCAGGCCGAGCCGTGTCGCGCTGTCGAGCATGGCCGGCAGGCTGGCGAGCGAACTCTGCGTCGAGACGGCGACCGCCTGAGCGGGCAGGACCGCGGCGGCGAACCGAAGCGGGCTGACCCTGCCCAGCGCCCAGGCGATCAGATAGGCGAGCAGGAGGATGAAACCGCCCATCGCCGAGACAATCACGATATAATGGACCAGCGCCGCGAAGGCGCCGCCGCCGCTTCGCAGTCCGACACCGAAGGCGAGCGCCCCGACACCTGCGGGTGCGATCCACAACACCCAGCCGATGATCAGCAGCAT
>JBFHIF010000166.1:0-4259 GCA_041596595.1 Erythrobacter sp.
AGGCCAGCCCGAAGAAATCGGCTACCAAGAAGGCTCCGGCCAAGGCAGCAGAGGGCGAGAAGAAGACACCCGCCAAGACGAGTGCGGCCAAGAAACCCGCTGCGAAAAAGGACGCCACAAAGAAGGACGCCACAAAGAAGGACGAGGGCGAAAAGAAGCCTGCTGCCAAGAAGGCAGCCGCTAAAAAGGCTCCTGCCAAGAAGGCGCCGGCCAAGAAGGCCGCAGCCAAGAAGGGCGATTGATCAGCCGGTTTCCGGGCGGATTATTCCGCCGGTGACCACGGTTTGAACGAGGGCGCGGGCAGCACGGCTGTTCGCGCCCTTTCATATGCGGCGCCGGCTTTCAGCACCTCATGGTCGTGCCACCGGGCACCGATGAAACTGATTCCGACGGGCAATCGCTCGACCGCGCCCATGGGCACGGTAAGGTGCGGGTAGCCCGCGATCGCCGCTGCCGATCCGAACCCGATCGAACCGTTGTAATTGTCGCCGTTCACCAGGTCGCTGGTCCACGCCGGTCCTCGCGTCGGCGCGACGAGCAACACGACATCGTGCTCGGCCATCAGGCGATCGAGCGTCTCCTTCCCGGCGATGCGCAGGGCATTTGCGCGAGCCTGCTCGTAGGCTTCGCGGTCGGTCGTCGTTTCGGCCTGTTCGAACAGCGACTGATCGAACCAGCGCATTTCGCGTTCGGCATTGGCGGTGTTGAAGGCGATCAGGTCGGCAAGGCTTCGCGGAGTCTCGCGGCCTTCCATCTCGGGGATCGAGCCGAGATAGTGTTCGATTCCCTCGCGCAATTCGAACATCAACACGGTGAAGCTGTCGGCGTTCATCTGCCGGTCGGGTTCGAAAGCGATATCCACCAGCACCGCGCCCGCGCGCTCGAGATCGGACAGCGCGGTCTCGAAGATCGCGGCCACGTCAGCGCGGTTGCCGATCTGTTTGCGCATGACCCCGATACGCACGCCTTCCAGCGATGAGGTAGCCAGCCCCGCGGTATAATCGGCAATCCGCGCAACCCCCATTGTCGCCTCGTCCTCCGGGTCTTCGCCCGCAATCGCGGTAAGCAGCAGTGCAGCGTCATGGACCGTTCGCGTCATCGGACCTGCAGTGTCCTGCGTGCTCGAGATGGGGATGACATGGGTACGGCTGACAAGACCCACGCTGGGCTTGAAACCGACGACGCCGTTGACGCTTGCGGGACAGGTGATCGAGCCGTTCGTCTCGGTTCCGATCGCGCCCCAGGCAAAGCCGGCTGCCACTGCGGCGCCGCTGCCCGAAGACGATCCGCAGGCATTGCGATCGGTGGCGTGGGGATTGCGCGTAAGGCCCCCGATCGCGCTCCAGCCGCTGGTTGAGCGATTGGAGCGGATATTGGCCCATTCGGACAGGTTGGCCTTGCCCAGCACCACCCCACCTGCCGCACGAAGATTCGCCACGAGGGGTGCGTCGCGCCCGGTGCGATTGTGTTCCAGCGCGAGGCTGCCAGCCGTCGTCGGCCATTCGGCGGTTTCGATATTGTCCTTCACCAGCACGCTGCGACCCTTGAGCACGCCGCGATCGGCGGCCTCGCGTGCTTCGCGCAAGGGTGCGTCGGTCAAGGCGATGATGGCGTTGATGCCGTGCGGGTCATCCTCATGCGCCTCGATCTGCGCGATCCGGCGCGCCATGTCCTCCTCGGCATCGAATTGCGATTCGGCCGCTGGATGGGCGAAGGCGGGCGTGGCTTGGCAGGCGACCAGAACGGCAGCGAGCATCCATGTGGAGCAGGTTTTCATGAACCTTTGCTCGCCCGCTTTACTGTTTCGTGCAAGACCCCGTCAGAAATTTCCGCTCACGCTGAACCGGAAGATGGGGCCGATCCGGCGGTCCATGCGCTCGTGAAAGAGCACCGGAGCACTCGGTCGATCCCCAGCAAACACCGTGCGTTCAAACATGTTTCGAGCCTCCAGCACGTTGCTCCAGGTGGCGCGCACAGTCAGTCCCGCGACATCCTTGTGCTCTGCGAACAGGGATACGAATGCCGGCCCCTCCCAGCCGCGCCCGATTTCCCTGCGCCGAACGAAGGGAGCGGTATCATTGGTGAACAGGCCGCTACCCCAGGCCCAGTCGCTAGACGGTATGTCGTGGCGAAAATTGACGTTCAGCAGGCGATTGAGATCACCCGAGAACGGGCGGTCTTCGCCGGTCAGGGGATCTGTCACATTCATCCAGCGCTGGATCGCGCGCACTTCCAGCCGCGCGCCCTTGAACCCGATCGGTGCGCCGTTGAGGGTGGTGTTGAGTTCGATCTGGGTGCGCGTAGCGTTGCCGATATTGCCGCGTGCCTCGCCGCCCGAGCGCAGCGGAAAGAAATCGACGAAATCCTCGAACAGCGCGTGGCGCACTTCGAGCTTGGCCGATCCGAAAGCGCCGAGCCTCTTGTTCAATTCGAGGTCAAAGTTCCAGCTCTGCATCGGCACCAGTTCGCTATTCGCGCCGGTCTGGTTGTCGGTATTGAGCGATACGTTGGCGAGGAAATCGCCAAAGCTGAGCTGGCCGACTTCGCGGCTCACCTCGAAAGAGGCGTCCCACCCGCCCCCAGGTTTCCATCCGATCGCGGCCGATCCCTTGGGCCGGGTGAAGCTGCGCGAATTCTCCGTCATGCCGGTCTGTTCGATGGTCGAAAATTCCGCACCGCCTAAAAATTGGAGCGATACAGCGGGCGAAAGCTTCGTCGATGCGCTGAGAATGGTTTCATAGCGGTCCTCGGTCACCCCTCCAGTGCCCCCGGGGAGCGGGATCGGAACAAAGGTTCCCGCTGGGTCAAGCCGCGACAATTGCGAGCTGCGGTTCAAGCGGTTGAACGCGGCTTCGCCCGAAATCTGCCAGTCGATCGCCCACATCTGCCAACCATATTCAAGCCGACCGATGCGCTCTCCAACCTCGTTGAGCTGCTCGAAGCGAAAGCCTGTGGAATCGCGCCCGTCGCTGAACCGGTCCACCACCACGCTCTCGGTGTCACTGCGTTCGAATCGCTCGAGCCCGATCAGCTTGAATGTCCCCGGACCTGCTGGAAAGGCGATGTCGCCTCCCACTTCGTAGCGGGGGCCGCGGTCCTCGAAATCCGCCTCGCGAGTGCGCAGGAGACCCGATGGATCGAGCCCGGTCTCGGGCTCGGCGCGGTTCACGAACCTCTCCTGGTAGGAAAGGTTGAGGTTGGCCGAGACGTCCGACCCGAAGTCACGCGAAAAGCTGGTCGAAAGACGCGGGTTGTCGAACCCGCCCTTGAACCGCGAGAACTGGGTCTCGATCAGGGTTTCGTCGCCCGCCGTGATCAGGGTGGGGCCGTCGGCACCGAAGCGCTCGTTGTCGTTGGAAAGCGCCACCGTGTATTCGAGCTGGCCGGATTTTCCCGAGAGCGAGATTTCCCCGCCGATCAATTGCGGATCGGTATTGTGCGGGCGAAAGCCGCCGCGCCACGAAAACTGGCCCGAGGTTTTGTCGGCACGATAGACGACGTTGGCGACCTGTCCCGACAGGCCCGGTATATCGAGAGCATTGCCGTCGATGATCTCGATCCGCATCACGTCAGCGGCGGAAATACGGCTCAACTGGTCGCGAATGCTCGCGCTCTTGCTCGAGAATCTGTCGCCGTTGACGATGACATTCTGGTTGGCCTGCCCAAGCCCGCGCTGGCCCTGATTGCCGTCATTGATGGTGAAGCCGGGGACGCGGGTGACCATGTCGAGCGCATTGCGCGGAGCGAATTGCGCGAAGTCCTCGGGCAGGAACACGCGTCCCGAGGCGCTCTGGAGAACACTTCCTTTAGGCAGCTCGGCGTTTGCAGCTTCACCTTCGCTGCCCTCGGCAGCGTGGGCGCTGGTGGATGCCGCGATCAGATAAAAGGCTGCGGTCGCGACTCCTGCGCAAAGCGTTTGACGTAGATGCATGAATTTTCTTGGGTCTCTGTTCGGTGCTCGGATGGTGCTGATGCAGCGGCCGTTACGCTGTGGGGAGCGTCCATCGACCGATCGGCGCAACAAACGGATCAACGGTATTTGAACCGCTTACACCATCCGACAAACGCAATTACCGCTCGGTATGGTCCGTGGGCCGCTGGCGGGATGGGGACGAGACCGGGAACGAATGGTTAAGCCCCTTGAAGTCTGGGTCGCCCCGTCCGACATAGGCGACCAAACGTAAAGGCGAGGACTACTCACGATGATCGATCTGCTCGGCAATTCCGGCGAAACCTTTGGCACCCAGGGCCAGTTCACG
>JBFHIF010000167.1:0-4240 GCA_041596595.1 Erythrobacter sp.
AAGGCCGCCGCCACGAGACCACCTGTGCAGCTTTCCGCGAGGGCGACAGTGCGCCCAGCATCACGGTTGGCTGCGATCACCCGCCCTGCGAGTTCATGGATGTCTGCGGGCAGGAGCATGGTCAAGGATTAGGCCTCACTTGCGGTTTGCCTGACACAGTTTCGGCCCTTCGGGCTCCGCCAGTTCGAGCATCAGGCTGACAATACCCCCTGCATTGGCCGGCGGCAACGGGGCGATCAGTTCCATGCCCCGTTCGATCTTGCCGCAATCCTCGCTGCGGATCTTCGACCCGACAAGCGTACGGATCGAAGCGTCGACGAACGGGCGAACGAGTTCGGGAGGCTGGTTTCGAAAGAGCGCGGAAAGTTCGCCCATATTGCCCTGTCCGGTCATCCGCCCGACTTCGGGCGAACCGGTATAGGCCGCCAGCACCCGCGACGTCGCGGCCCAGTTTTGCGCCTGCAGCGCGCGATAGGGCTGGGCAAACCGCGTCCCGTTGCGGGCGAGAAATCCGGAAGGGGACAGTCGCGAACGACAGGTCTGCTGCACCGATTCCACGATCAGCGGCATTGCGTAGATTGTCGCTGCGGTCATGTCTTCCTGCGCGATGCACTGGGCCGTCTGAGCCTGAGCCATCGCGGGTTGAAGCAGTGCGGCAAGCGCAGCTGCGGAGGTGAGGGCGGTTTTCATCCGGGTCAGTTCCTTGCAATCAGACAGGCGACAGCCTGCGCGGCGATACCTTCTTCGCGGCCGATAAAGCCGAGCCGTTCTGTCGTGGTGGCCTTGATGCTAATCGTGTCGGGATGAACACCACATAGCTGTGCGACGATTTTGCGCATTTCGACGCGGTGCGGACCAATCTTGGGGGCTTCGCAAATGATCGTCAGGTCGATATTTCCGACACCGTAGCCTGCCTGCGCAGCCAGTTCGATCGCGTGTTCGAGGAATTGCCCCGACCGGGCGCCGGCCCATTTCGCATCGCTCGGAGGAAAATGTGTCCCGATGTCGCCGGCACCGATCGCTCCGAGCACCGCATCGGTAATCGCGTGGAGCGCCACGTCGGCGTCGGAATGTCCCGCAAGTCCTTTTTCCTGATCGATCTGGACCCCGCAAAGCCACAGGTCCTCGCCGGTCTTCAGTCGATGGACGTCAAACCCGTGACCGATGCGAAAAGGCGTTTGTGTCATCTCGTTGTCCAGATCCTCGGGAAAGGTAATCTTCTTCAGCCGCTCGTCGCCTTCGATCAGCGCCACGGTGCCGTGGGCCGCGCGAAGAACCTGCGCATCGTCCCCGGCAGTCGGATCGCCCCTCCAGGCCCGGTGCGCCGCAAGAATATCCGCGTAGCGAAAGGCTTGCGGGGTCTGCACGCGCCGCAATGTCACGCGGGGCGCCGTGCCGGCCATGGTCTGATCTTCTCCAGCCACCGCGAGACTGTCGACAACGGGTAGCACCGGGATGGCACCGGCGTGACATTCGAGGGCTTCGAGCAGCCGGTCGGTTACCGCGCGCGGCAGATCGGGCCGCGCGGCGTCGTGAATCAGGACACGTTTCGGAGAGGTGGCCGCAAGCGCTTCGAGCGCATTACGGACCGATTGCTGGCGGGTTTCGCCGCCCGTTACGAGGCGAAAACTGGGGAGTCCGGACAGCACTTCCCTAGCAAGCGGCTCCCCATCATCGGCAACGGCGACGACGATCTCTTTTGCGCCGTGTTCGATCAGGCGTTCGACACTATGGCGCAGGATCGGCTTGCCGCACCAGGTGCGAAACTGCTTCGGCACCTCGCCGCCAACTCGCGAGCCACGGCCCGCCGCAACGACAATTGCGGTGAAGGGCGGGGTGGATGCGTCGGATGCCATGGCGCCGGAGCGCTTAGGGTCTGGACGGATTTTCCGCAATCCACTATGCGCGTGCCCATAAATTAGGCACATCCCACTCATGATGACGTTACCCTCTCCTCCGGCGCTCAGGCCGATCCGCATCGGTCACATCGAGATCGCGCAGCCCGTTTTGCTCGCGCCGATGACCGGTGTCACCGATATGCCGTTCCGCACTCTGGTTCGGCGTTACGGATCGGGACTGAACGTGACAGAAATGGTGGCAAGCGAAGCCGCGATCCGCGAAACGCGCCAGTCGCTACAGAAAACCGCCTGGGATCCGATCGAAGAACCTGTCTCGATGCAATTGGTGGGCTGTGACCCGCACAGCATGGCCGAAGCAGCCAAGCTCCAGGAGGGTAACGGCGCGGCGATCATCGACATCAATTTCGGGTGTCCGGTGCGCAAGGTCGTTGGCCAGTTCGCGGGTTCGGCGCTGATGCGCGAAGTTCCGCTGGCGACCAAGCTCATGGAAGCGACGGTCAAGGCAGTGGACGTCCCCGTCACCGTCAAGATGCGGATGGGCTGGGACCACGCCAGCCTCAATGCTCCCGAACTCGCGCGGATCGCCGAGGATCTGGGCGTAAAGATGGTGACCGTTCACGGGCGCACGCGAAACCAGATGTACAAGGGCAACGCCGATTGGTCTTTCGTGCGCAAGGTCAAGGAGGCTGTGTCGATCCCGATCATCGTCAACGGCGACATCTGCACGATAGACGATGCGGCCCGCGCGCTCGAACAATCCGGAGCCGACGGGCTGATGATCGGCCGCGGAGCCTATGGCAAGCCTTGGTTGCTGGGCCAGGTGATGCAGTGGTGGCGGACCGGAGAGACAATCCCGACGCCCAGCTTCGACGAGCAATACAAGGTGCTGGTCGAACACTACCATCGCATGCTCGATCATTACGGTCGCGACGTGGGGACCAAGATCGCGCGCAAGCACCTGGGCTGGTATACCAAGGGTATGCATGGATCGGCAGAATTCCGAAACCGCGCCAATTTCATCGACGACCCGGATGAAGTGCTGGGTGAGATCGAGCGCTTCTACGAACCGTTCCTCCATCGCCGGGCAGCCTGAAATGCCGTCCGAGCGGGTCGATCCGGCTGACGCCCCGCCTCCAGGGCCCGGCGCTGAGTCCACTCGTCCGGACGCACAGGCGCAGATTTCAGGACTTATCTTTGCGGTCTTGCTGATCGACGACGCGCTGCGGGTCTGCGAGGCCAATCATGCGGCTGAAAACCTGATCGGCATGAGCGCTGGCAGGATTACGGGAAAAACGCTGGTGGAGCTTCTGGGGGCTCTCGATGCCCGGGTGCTGGAACGGCTTTCCTCGCCCGATTCTGCTCTCGTCGCGCGCGACATCGCGGTGAAGACCCGTGCGGGAAAGGTCCGGGTCAACCTGACGGCCTCGCCGCTCGCCGGACACGAGGGCTGGCGGGTGGTCACCTTGTCCGAGGTCGTGCATGAAGAGACCGCTCCGGAGAGCGATCAGGGCGCGACCATTGCGGCGCCTTCAGTACTCGCTCACGAGATCAAAAACCCGTTGGCAGCCATCCGGGGCGCAGCGCAGCTTGCCGAACGCAAGCTCGCGCATCCCGATCGCAAGCTGGCCCGGATGATTACCGCTGAAGTCGACCGGATAGCCGGGCTCGTCGATCGGATGCAGCAATTGGGAAGCACCCGCTGTGATCCCACCGAACCGTGCAATCCGCACGAGGCGATCCGCGCCGCGGTCGCGACCGTGCGCGCCGCGGGTTCGGATGGCGTCGAATTTATCGAGGAGTTCGATCCCTCGCTTCCGCCGGTTCTCGCCAATCGGCCGGCGCTCGAGCAGGTGCTGATCAATCTCGTCTCCAATGCCCGCGACGCGGCGCGCGCGAAGGGAGACGAGGCCAGGGTCACGGTCCGGACACGCTACACCAGCGGATTGGCCTTCAGCGCAGTGCGCCTTGGTGGCCCGGTCCGTCTCCCGATCGAGATTAGCGTCATCGATAACGGCGACGGGATTGATCCAGCGCTGCGCGATCACGTTTTCGAACCGTTCGTCACGTCGAAGAAATCCGGGCAGGGGCTCGGCCTGGCCCTGGTTCGCAAGCTGGTGCGCGACATGCAGGGCAGTATCAGTCACGAGCGCGACGCGAAGACAGGCCTGACCGTCTTCCGGGTGCACCTGGCCAAGGCCGACCTATCCCAGACTGGAGACAGAACATGACCGCTGCGGGACGGGTCCTGTTGGTCGAGGATGACCAGGCGATTGCCACAGTCATTCGCGCCGCGCTGGAAGACGAAGGATTTGCGATCGAACATTGCACCGGCGTTGCCCAGCGCGACCGCTGGCTGGCCGAGCACAGCTTTGACGTGATGT
>JBFHIF010000168.1:0-4214 GCA_041596595.1 Erythrobacter sp.
CGAGGCGAAGGACGAAAAGAAGCGGTTCAAGCACGCGCCCAGTTTCGCGCCCGCAGGGCAGTCTACCCAGATGATTGTCGGGGCGGACGATGCGAGTGACGCCGACATCGTGACCAAGGCAAGCAAGCTGTATGGAAGTTTCGGCCTTCGCCGGGTCTATTACAGCGCGTTCTCGCCCATTCCCGATGCCTCGGCGGTTCTTCCTCTCAAGCGTCCGCCCCTGATGCGGGAGCACCGCCTTTATCAGTCGGACTGGCTGATGCGGTTCTACGGATTTGCACCGGGAGAAGTCGCCCAGGCGACAGGGCAGGACGGCAATCTGCCGCTCGATATCGATCCCAAGCTCGCCTGGGCGCTGAAGTTTCGCGAGTCTTTTCCGGTTGATGTCAATCGCGCAGCGAAAGAACAATTGCTGCGTGTGCCGGGGCTGGGCACCACCGCCGTTGCGCGGATTCTCGCCGCGCGCAGGCATCGGACCCTGCGCCTCGACGATGTCGCGAGACTAACCCAGTCGATCGCAAAGGTGCGTCCGTTCCTGATCGCGCTCGACTGGCGACCGACGATGCTGACCGACCGCGCCGACCTTCGCGGACTGCTGGCACCCAGGCAAGAGCAGCTGGAACTGTTCTGATGACGGCGATGCAGAACGTTTCCTTCGGGGCGCATTATGTCGTGCATCTGCCTGCACCTGACGATTTCACGTTCTGGCGGGAACGCGCACGAGGGCTGATCCAGTGCGATGTGCCGCCCGACCGCGTGAGCTGGGTGGAGCCGGGCGGAACCAGCGACCTGTTCGCGCAGGATGGGCCGGCGCGCGGAGAGAAACGCCTGCCCGTGCCCGAGGCCGACGCCCGGCCCGTGCGCGCCTCTCGGCGTTTTCTGCAGCTGGCCCGCAATGCCGCACTCCATTCGGATCGTCAGCGGTTCGCGTTGCTCTACCGGATGCTCTGGCGATTGCAGTCGAACCTGCGGGCGATGGAGGACAAGGCCGACCCCGACGTGCGCCGGATCGAGGAACTCGACAAGTCGGTTCGCCGCGACAGTCACAAGATGCATGCCTTCGTCCGCTTCCGCGAGGTGTCGACAGAACACGGCGAACATTACGTGGCGTGGTTCGAGCCCGACCATCACATCGTGCGTGCCAATGCAGGCTTTTTCATGCGGCGCTTTGCCAACATGAAATGGTCGATCCTGACCCCGCGCGGTTGCATCCACTGGGATGGCGAGACCATGCGCGAGAGCGGACCGGCTCAGCGTTCCGACGCTCCCGAGGGCGACCCGGTCGAGGACCTGTGGAAGTCCTATTACGCATCCATCTTCAATCCCGCGCGTTTGAAGGTGGGGGCGATGCTGTCCGAGATGCCCCGCAAATACTGGAAGAATATGCCCGAGGCTGCGCTGATTCCCGATCTCGTCGCCGGGGCGCAGGCGAGGGAAGCGCAGATGGTTTCGACCGGCGCACTCGAATTCGAGGAGAAGCCCGAAACGCTCGACGCGGTCGGCGAGGCGATTGCGCGCTGTCGGAAATGTCCGATCGGAGAGTTGCACAACCAGGCGGTGATGGGCGAAGGCGCACACCGCGCCGCTCTGATGATCGTCGGCGAACAGCCCGGCGACCAGGAGGATCAGATCGGGCGGCCCTTCGTGGGTCCGGCAGGGCAATTGCTCGATCAATATCTCGAACGGACCGGGATCGACAGGAGCCGCGCCTATGTCACCAATGCGGTCAAGCACTTCAAATATGTCCAGCGCGGCAAACGGCGGATTCACCAGTCGCCGGGCGCCAAGGAAATCGATACCTGCCGCTGGTGGCTCGAAGCCGAGCGCGACATCGTCAAGCCGCATGTGATCCTCGCCTTGGGCGCCAGTGCGGCGCGTAGCCTGCTCGGCAGGACGGTGAGCATCTCGAAGGCCCGCGGCGAACCGATCCCGCTCGAGGGAGGGGCGGAACTGTGGGTCACCGCGCATCCTTCCTACCTGCTGCGGCTCGATGGCGAGGCGCGCGAGAGACAGGCAGCGCTGTTCGAAGCCGATCTCGCCGCGGTGCGCGAGCGGTTGATGGAACTCGAGGGATGACATGCCCGAGGCTCCGCTCACTCCTGACAAGCGCACTCTGGAGATCGATCCTGACCTGATCGACGCACCGACACGCGCGCCTTTCGTCGAACTCGGCATCGCCAGTTGCTTCAGCTTCCTGCGCGGAGCTTCGGATGCGGTCGATCTTGCGATGACCGCGCGGGCGCTGGGTTATGACGCTTTGGGTATCGCGGACGCCAACAGCATGGCGGGCGTGGTGCGAATCCATACGGAGGCGAGGACGCTCAAGCTCAAGCCGGTGATCGGCACCCGGATCGAGACGGTGGAAGGGCTGCATTTTCTCGCCTACCCCAAGGACCGGGCCGCCTACGGCCGGTTGTGCCGCCTGATCAGCACCGGACGCATGCAAACCTTGTCGGGCGAATGGCAGGACAAGGGCGTATGCCAGATCGATCTGGCAATGCTCGCGAAGCACGCCGAGGACGTGCAGCTGATCCTTCTCCCGCCCGCCGATCTCGCGACCCGTTTCACTATTCCCGCCTGGGCGAACAATGTGATCGCGCTGGACGGCAGCGAGCTTGGCGGTTCGGCCCGGGGCACCTTGCCCGATCTGCTTCCGCATCTGACGCATGGCCTGCCCACGCTGCGCCATCTTGCCGCGTCCTATCTCTATCGCGGCGATGACGTGGCACGGATCGACCGGCTCGATGCTCTGGCGCGGGCGAATGGCCTGGGCCTGCTCGCGACCAACGATGTTCACTACCATGCGCCCGAACGCCGCCCCTTGCAGGACGTCATGACGGCCATCGCCCACAAGACCACCGTGGCCGAGGCCGGGTATCGTCTTCACGCCAATGCCGAACGCCACCTCAAGTCACCCTGCGAGATGGTCCGCCTGTTCGCGCGCTGGCCCCACGCGATCGCTGCTGCCCGCAAGGTGGCCGATGCCTGCGATTTCTCGCTCGACGAACTGCGCTACGAATATCCCGAGGAGATATATCCGGATGGCATGAGCCCGCAGGAATATCTCGAGATCGAGACCTGGAACGGGGCCGAGCGACGGTATCCATCGGGCGTTCCCGACAGCGTGAGAGACACGCTCGAACGCGAACTCGCGCTGATCGCCAAGCTAGAGCTGGCGCGCTATTTCCTCACCATCAAGGACATCGTCGATTTCGCGCGCAGCGTCGATCCGCCGATCCTGTGCCAGGGGCGCGGCAGCGCGGCGAATTCGGCCGTGTGCTACTGCCTCGAGATCACTTCGGTCGATCCGGCGAAGCACCAGTTGCTGTTCGACCGGTTCATCTCCGAAGAACGCCGCGAACCGCCCGATATCGATGTCGATTTCGAACATGAGCGGCGCGAAGAGGTGATCCAGTATATCTACCGCAAATATGGCCGTCACCGCGCCGGTCTGACTGCCACGGTCATCCATTACCGCCCGCGCATGGCGATCCGCGAAGTGGGCAAGGCCATGGGGCTGAGCGAGGATGTTACCGCTGCGCTCGCCCGGACTGTCTGGGGAGGATGGGGGCGGGAAATCAGCGAAAAGCATGCCTCAGAGACCGGGATGGACGTGACCGATCCGCATCTCAGGCGCGTGCTCAAGCTGACCGAGCAGATGATCGGCATGCCGCGCCACCTTTCGCAGCACGTCGGCGGGTTCATCCTCACCGATGGTGCGCTGACCGAGACCGTTCCGATCGGCAACGGAGCCATGCCCGATCGCAGCTTCATCGAATGGGACAAGGACGATATCGAGGCGCTCGGCATCCTCAAGGTCGATGTCCTCGCCCTGGGCATGCTGACCTGCATCAAGAAGTGTCTCGATCTTCTGGAGGGGCATCACGGGCGCGCACTCACGCTCGCTACCGTCCCGCGCGAGGATCCCGAAACCTACGCGATGCTTAGCAAGGGCGATTCGCTCGGCGTGTTCCAGGTCGAGAGCCGGGCGCAGATGAACATGCTGCCGCGGCTTCGCCCGCGCGAGTTCTACGATCTCGTGATCCAGGTCGCGATCGTGCGTCCGGGGCCGATTCAGGGCGACATGGTCCATCCCTATCTCAAGCGCCGCCGGGGGGCGGAGCAGGTGGTGATCCCGAAACCTTCGCCGCAGCACGGCCCGCCCGACGAACTGTCGAGCATTCTCGAGCGCACGCTGGGGGTTCCTATCTTTC
>JBFHIF010000169.1:0-4207 GCA_041596595.1 Erythrobacter sp.
CGCTCGGCGTTGCATTTCTGCTCGATGGCAATGTGCGCCAGAGCGAGGATCGGATCGCGGTCAACGCCGAACTGATCGACGGCAAGACCGGATTCGCGGTGCTGCCGCTCGCCTACGACCAGCCGATAGCGTCGATCTTCGAGCTTCAGGCCGCCATTGCAAGCGCGGTTGCACAGGAACTGGCAGCGCAGATGGATGACACGGACGCTGGCGGACAACCGGGCGGCACGCAGAGCGTCGCGGCCTATGATGCCTATCTGCGCGGACGCGAGCTTTACGATGCCGGGATCGACGAAAAAAGCGACCGCGAGGCGCTCGCCAAATTCGACGAGGCCTTGCGAATCGACCCCGAATACGCCGCAGCGCACGCTTGGCGCGGACGCACGCTCGCTCTGATCGGCAATCTCTACACGGCACCTGCCCAGCTCGAGGCAGTCTATGGCACGGCGGTCGAGGCGGCGCGCCGCGCGATCGCGATCGCGCCGGATTACCCAGAAGGGCACGCGGTGCTCGGCTTCGTGCTGGCGATGAGCACGCTCGACATGAAGAGTGCGCGCGAGCCCTATGACCGCGCGATCGAACTGGGCCGCGGCGATGCCGAGATTCTCAGCCGCTACGCCATTTTCCGCTCGCGGATCGGCGATTTTGCAAGCGCACGCCAAGCGATCGAAAGCGCCGCTGCGCTCGACCCGCTCAATGCGCGGGTATTCCGCTTCACCGGCGATATCGAGTACGCTGCCGGGGAATACGCAAGAGCGATCGCGGCATTCGAGCGTGCAAAGTCAATCCAGGAGAGCCTCTCGAGCTATCACTATCTCGTCGGACTGGCGCGGCTGGAATTGGGCGATCTGGCGGGCGCGAAGGCTGATTTCGAAGCCGAGAGCCGGCTGGTCTGGCGCAAGACCGGGGGCGCGATCGTCGAACACCGGCTCGGCAACCGCGACGCCGCACGGGCGCATCTCGAAGAATTGCAGGAAGATGCAGGTGACAAGTCGCATTACCAGTACATGCAGATCTTCAGCCAGTGGGGCGAGCGGACCCGCGCGCTCAAGGCCCTCGCCAAGGCCTGGAAAAATCGCGATGCGGGACTGGTCCAGCTCTACAACGATCCGTTGCTCGCCCCCATTCGCGACGCCCCCGAATACAAACGGCTTATCGCGCGGATCGGTTTCGTGTAGGGCGCTATGTCTCACAACAAGGGAGGGGACATATGAATAGCAAGATCATGATCGCAGCCGTGCTTCCGGCAGGACTGCTTCTGTCGGCGTGCAACGCGTCCGAGGGCGATGCCGACGAGGCGATGGAAGCGCCCGCCGAGGAAACGGTCGAGATGACCGGTGAAATGGACCCAATGACGGAGGGCGACGCAGGAATGGACGCCACCGCCCCGGCGGATGAGACAGCCCCCGACGATCACACCGGCCCCGACGAGCGGATCACCGGCGAGTAATTACCCAGGGGCTACCGGCCCGAACGAAGAGGCCCCGGTTCGCCGGGGCCTTTTTCATTTCCGGTCAGTCATGAGTTCGCCGGATGGGGCGCTGGCTGGCAGGGATTCGCCCGAGTGCCGTCTTCATCCGGCTGATCCAGTCGGCATAGGCGCCCACGCTCATGTAAACCGCGGGCTTCGTTCCCTGTGCACATCCTTCGCCCGCCGAAACGATCCCGACTTGGACCCAGCGCCCCCCGGCCACGGTCATCAACGGGCCGCCGCTGTCGCCTGAACAGACATCGCCACCGCGCTCCCTGCCCCGCGCGCATACGATGTCCGCCGCTGCATATCTTCGCATCGAGCCGAGCCGCAGGCATTCGTCGTCGTTCGCGACCAGCAGGTCCAGTTCCTGCAGCAATCGCGGATTGCGCTGAGGATTGCCCGTCGCATCGATCGCGCTTCTCGTGCCGTGAACCGCGGCAGCCTGATACCCCCAGCCCGTCGCTGTCAGCACACTGCCGACGCGCGGCTGCGCTTCGGAGGACCCGGCAAGCGCTATGAGCTTCAATTTCCCGCTCCGCTCAAGCGCGGCGAGCTGGCCGCGCGGGTCGTGAAGGCGGATCAGCGCGACATCGCCGCGATTGCGCGTGGCGGACCCGCGCGCGTGAACCGCCACCGAATGCACGCTGAACATCGCGCCGCCGTGGGTGATGTCGGCGGTCCCCAACCTGATCCGCATTCCCGACAGATCGTCGCGGATGCAGTGCGCCGCGGTAAGCACATAACCATCGCCGATATAGGACCCGCCGCATTTGTGCGCTTTTTCGAAGTTCATCCGCGGACTCCCCGCATCGCTGGCAAACGGATCGGCGGAATAGTTCAGCGCCAGCTGCGCCTGCCAGCGTGCGAGTATGTTGCGCGCAAGTTTTCCTCGCACGACACGACGCACGGGGGGCGGTTCGACGATCAGGGTATTTTCCTCGATACCCCAGGTCAGCGCTTGCGGATCATCGGGCACCCGGCCCAACATTGCGAGGCACAGGGGCCGCGTGGGGGGATCCTCGCAAGCCGCGGGCAAATTCGTGTCTCCCGGCTCCAACGCCCAGATAGCCTGATCGATCTGGCGGTCACTCACGATCGTCAGGAGGTGGTATTCCCCGACCTTCCCGAACGCGAACGGGCTATCGTGATTGTCAGCGTGATGGAAGGAATCGACCTCTTCGCCGTCGACCGTGTCGATTACCTTGCTGGAGCGTTTGTTCAGGATCAGCCGGACCTCGCCATCTGGCTCGATGGCAATCACGGTCACGAACACCGCATCGCTGTAAGCTTCGATGCGGGCGTTGAAATGGACCGGCCCGAAGCGGAAATCGGGGTCGATCTCCAGTTCGCAGACGCCGGGAGAGGAAGGCCGCCGGCCGAGGCACGTTGCCGAACTTGGCACCGCACGCAGGCGGGCATTGTCGAGCAGCGCGGCGCGGCGCGCTTCGCGGTGAAGATAGTCCGAAAGGCGCGCATCGAACCCTTCGTCCTCCGCCGCCCCCAGCCGCATTGGCGGGACACCAGGCGAATGATGCCGGACCCTGGTCACCAGCAAATGCTCGGAAAAGCCAGGATCGGGCGCGATTTCATGGGTCGCGGGCTCGCCGATGGTCCATGCCGGGTGACCCGCGAGCAACGCGATCAGCCGCTCTCGCTCATCGAGCAAAAGGTTATCCGCGAGCCTGATATTGAGCGGCGACTTGCGCGGTTCTCTTACAGGCGGGGGGAATTCGGCTTCGGCGGGTTCGGAATCGAAAATCTCATCCGGCGGAATTGCCCAATGTTCGTCCGGCAATGGCCCCGGTTCCTGCGCCGCGAGCGTCTCGAGCCCTGAAACCAACGTCACAGCCGCGATCGCTACAGCGAAAAACAGCTTCGCCCCCATTACCTGTCCCCCCGATATGCGCTCCGCACATATCACAACAGCGCCCGGTAGCCCATGCGTGGGGAGCGCCAAGAAGATTAGCGATTGCAAATCGCTCGTCGGCGCACGAAAATGGCACGATGAAAAACACACCCTCATTCGCCATTCGCAAACCCGTCCTCGCTGGTCTCATGGCGCTCGCCGCCGCTTGCGGCGGGGCGGCACAGGCTGCCGATATCACCATGTTCCGCTCCCCCTCGTGCGGCTGCTGCCTCGCCTGGATCGAGCATATTCGCGATCATTGGAAATCGGCTGGCATCAAGGGCGAGGTCAAGTCGGTCGACAATCCCGCCATGCAGGCGATGAAGAAGCGCGCGGGCGTGCCCGACGATCTTTCCTCGTGTCATACCACGCTGGTTGATGGCTATGTGATCGAAGGCCACGTTCCCGCCGCCGATATCGCGCGGCTGATCAAGGAAAAGCCCAAGGGCGTGCGCGGCCTCGCGGTCGCCGGGATGCCGATGGGATCGCCGGGGATGGAGCACGGCAACCATCGTGACGCTTTCAAGGTGATCGCGTTCGGCTCAGCGGGTCGTGCGGTTTACGCCAGCTACGCCGCGCGCCACTGATCCGCGGCCAGGCGGCGCGGGTTTGGCCCCGCGGAAGCCATTTCGCTGCCTCCAGCCCTTGCCGCCCGGCAATGGCTGATGCATTGGCAGCGCCAAGAGACAGGAGAATACCCCATGCGTCAGATTGACCATTTCATCGTCGGCGGTTCGGGCGGCTCGGCCGGCCGCACACTCCAGATCTGGAACCCTTCGACCGGCGAGGTCCAGGCCGAGGTGCCGCTGGGCGATGCGGCGCTGCTC
>JBFHIF010000170.1:0-4186 GCA_041596595.1 Erythrobacter sp.
CGGGTGGGAACCGCGCTTGCGAGCGTGTTCCGCGAACATGGCATCAGCAATATCGACCAGCTCGTCTGCCTGCTCGACAGCGCGCCGCGCCACCCGCGCAAGCCGGACCTGTCCGAACGCGTGGTCGAGGCGCTGCTCAACAACGAGACCTACTTCTTTCGAGACAAGCCGACATTCGACCAGATCCCGGAAAAGATCCTTCCCGAAATCGCCAGCAGGCGGGCGGACACCAAGCGGATCTCGATCTGGTGCGCTGGCTGTTCCACCGGGCAGGAAGTTCACTCGATCGCGATGATCTTCGCCGAGGCGGCCGAGCGCTGGAAGGGCTGGGACATCAGCATCCTGGGAACCGACATCTCCAACCGCGCGATCAATCACGCGCGCAAGGGGCTCTATTCGCAGTTCGAAGTGCAGCGCGGGCTCGGAATCGCGCAGATGCTGCGGCATTTTGAGGAAACCGACAAGGGCTGGCAATTGCGCCCGGACACGCTCGCCATGTCGCGGTTCCAGCGTCACAACATCCTTTCCGAACCTCCGGGCCGGCGCGGGTTCGACCTCGTTTTGTGCCGCAACGTCCTGCTCTATTTCGACCAGCCAAACCGCGCGCGCGCATTCGCGCAGCTTGCCGACGCGATCGCCGATGACGGGTTCATGATGCTGGGAGCCGGCGAGACCGTGGTCGGGCAGACCCGCAGTTTTGCGCCGGTGGCGAGCCGCGCGAGCATATACCAGGTCGTGCGCCAGCCCGGCCGCAAAATCGAACACCTTCTGGGTTGATACTGCAAGGGTGGCGACGCGACCGGTCGCAGCGCCCCGCGGCAGCCGATTTTTACCCTTCGTTATCCATTCGCCTTTAGCACCCTACGCATAATCACGGGGCACCGCTGGCACGTGCGGTAAGCCCCCGAAAAAGGTCGCGTGAAACGGGGATTTTGGTTGACCAGTCTTTTGAAAAGAACGCGCAGCAGCGCGGCGGTTACTGCCCTGGTCCCACTCGGCGCGGTTTCGCCCTTCTTCGCGCTCGCTCTGCTCGCCGCGCTAGCTCCCGCAAAGGCCTCGATCGTATCGCCGGCCACTCTCGCAGTGGCGGGTGTCGTCGCCTATGTCGCCTGCCTTCTGGCGCTTGGATGGCTTGGCCAGCGTAGCGACCGTACCCACAGCGAACCGCGCGACTGGCTGAGTTCAATGCCCGGTCGCGAGGCTCTGCAGAGCGACATCGAAACGCTGTCAAAAGGCACCGAGGAAGTGGCCCTCGCAATTCTTGATCTCGATGGGTTCAAGGAAATCAACGATCGCTACGGTCATGCCTTTGGCGACCGCCTGATCCGACGGTGCGCCGAAATCGCCCGCGAAGTCTGCGACGGCGAAGCCAGGTCCTATCGCCTCGGAGGGGACGAATTCGTGGCCCTGTTATCGGGACCGATCGCCGGAACCGTGCTCGAGGGCATCTGCCGTTCGCTGCTTCAGGAACTGATGGTGCCGATCCATTTCGAGGATCGCCAGATCTCGGTCGGCGCGAGCATCGGGCTATCGCGCAGCACGCATGCCGATCGCCTCACTCCGTCCGAACTCCTGCGCCGCGCCGATGTCGCGATGGTAATGTCGAAGCGCGGCGGGAAGATGCGCTGCACCTGGTTCAACGAGGCCTTCGACAAGCGACGCAAGATGGTCCGCGAGATCGAGAACAAGTTGCGCGCCGGATTTGCGCGCGAAGAATTCGAACTTGCCTATCAGCCGCTCGTCGATGCCGATTGCGGCAAGATCGTCGCAGTCGAGGCGCTGATGCGCTGGAACCGCGAAGATGGCGAGACAACCGGACCCAACGTCTTCATCCCGGTCGCCGAACAGACCGGTCTGATCAATCCAATGGGGCTGTGGGCCTTGCGCCGGGCGATGTGCGACGGGCTCAGATGGGAAGGCATCACCGTTTCGGTCAATGTCTCCGCAGCGCAACTGCGCAACGCCGAATTCCCGGTCAAGCTGGGCGAATTGCTGGAAGAAACCGGCTTCCCGCCTGAACGGCTCGATCTGGAAATTACCGAGACGTGCCTCGTGCTCGACCCGGTGGTCGCCGAACGCAGCCTCGCGATGCTGCGCGGTTTCGGAGTGCAGATCTCGCTCGATGACTTCGGAACCGGCTATGCCTCGATCGGCTTCCTTCGCCAGTTCCGGTTCGAAAAGCTCAAGCTCGATCGCAGCCTCGTGGTCGATGCGGGCGAGGACGAGGGCTGCCGCGCGATGATGATCTCGAGCGTAGCGATCGCGCGCGCTCTCAAGATGGGGGTCACCGCCGAGGGCGTCGAGACCCTTGCCCAGGCCGATCTCGTGCGCATGGCCGGCTGCGACCAGATCCAGGGCTGGCTCTATTACAGGGCGATGCCCGCAAGCGAGATCGACACGCTGATCGACGCTCAGCACCGGGCGGAAGACATGAAGGCGAATCCGCCGATTGCTAAAGGACAGGCACGATGAGCGCGCTGCAGGATATCGCCATAGACCTAGAAGCTGAACGCGTGGCCGAAATCGAAGTTGAAACCGGGCAAGAACGGTCTGTCGCCAGCCTGATCCGGATCCCACGCTGGTTTGAGGCGCAGCCGGTCGGCAAGAAGATCGCGACGGTGCTTACGGTCAATCTCGGCTTTGCGTTCGTGGCAGGTCTGCTGATCGTCACCGGATTTCTTCAGCTCAGCCGCAGCGATGCGGAGGTGCTCGCGGCCAACCAGCGTTCGATGACAGTCCAGAAACTGGTTACCGAATTGGGCAGCGCGCAGATGCATGGTGCCCTCATGCTCGCCACCCGCGACCGTAGCCACGCGGCTGACGCCGCAGCCGCACTCGCCGACGCCGAAGCCCGGCTCGCCGAGCTCGCCACGCTCCCTGTCGAAGCGCATCCCGAGATTCACGGTGCCTTGCCGGTGCTGCGCGCGGATATCAGCGAGTTCCGCCGCACCCTCGCCGCCTACAATCCCAGACTGGCGCAAGGATCACGTTCGAGCGACCAGGCGCTCGCGCTGGCGGACAGCGGAGAGCAGATGCACCAGGAAGGCGCGTCGCTTGCGGCCGCAATGGCCATGCGCGCCGAAGCCGCATCGGCGTCGGGTTCGCTCGAACTGCTCTGGCTCGCCACCGTCTGGACCCTGGTCGCAGTGCTGATGGTCGGTTTCACTCTGGGTGCGCGCCACTATTTCAACCGCTCGATCGGCGCGGTCCTGGCGCAGATGGCGGACCAGATGACCCGCTTTTCTCGCGGCGAGAAGGATATCGCGATCATCGGGCGCGATCGTCAGGATGAAATCGGCGGAATGGCGCGGGCAATGGAAATCTTCCACAAGGCCGGCCTCCGTTTCGAGAAACTGATGATCGAGCGCGCCAAGTCGGCAACCGAGGAACGCGACAAGCAGGCGCGGCTCGAGGCGGAGCGCGAAGAAGGGCGCAGGCAGCGCGATCAGTTTCTGGCCGAACTCGCCACCCGTTTCGAAGGCACGGTGGGCGACGTCGTCAGCGGGGTCGCGGCCGCGGCAGCCCAGTTGCAGACCACTTCCAAGTCGATGACCACCACCGCGCAGGAGGCGAGCCGCAGGACCAACGACGTCGCCACCGCGATGAAAGATGCCAATTCGGGCGCGACCGCCGCAGCAGCGGCGAGCGACGAGTTCGCGATGTCGATCGGCGAAATCAGCCGGCAGGCGGCAAGCTCGGCAGAGCTGGCACGCAATGCCACGCTGAGCGCCAACGGCGCGGACCAGACGATTTCGGCACTGGCGGATTCGGCCCAGCAAGTCGGCCAGATCGTCGAGCTGATCTCCACCATCGCCAAGCGCACCAACCTGCTCGCCCTCAACGCCTCGATCGAGGCTGCGCGTGGCGGGGAAGCGGGACGCGGATTTGCGGTCGTTGCCAGCGAGGTCAAGGAACTCGCCATGCAGACCAGCCGCGCGACCGAACAGATCGCCGAGCAGATCAGGGCAATGCAGGACACCACCGGCGCCAGCGTCGATGCGCTGCGTTCAATCTCGAACCAGATTGCCGAACTCAAAAGCACCGCCGTTTCGATCGCGAGTGCGGTCGACCAGCAATCGGTCGCCGGGCAGGACCTTGCCCGCAGCATTGATCTTGCAGCGCGGGGGACCGAGCAGGTCAGCTCCCACATCGAAGAGGTTCGCGAATTGTCGCTGTCCACCGGCAG
>JBFHIF010000171.1:0-4185 GCA_041596595.1 Erythrobacter sp.
ACGCCTTGTTGAACCGCTTGAGCGCCTTGGGATTGCGCGCCAGCAGCAGGCACCCCGACGTGTCGGTGTCGAGCCGGTGGACGGCTACCGGCGGGCGTTGGAACCCGAGCTTGAGCTGCTCGATATGGTCGAACAGCGCGGGGCCTCCGCGCTTGGGTCGATCGACCGGGAGACCGGCGGGCTTGTCGATCACGAGCGCCTCGCCGTCTTCGAAGAGTATGGGAATAATCATATCAGTTTCGCCGCGAATAGCCCGCGCACCGCATTGCCGAGGTGGAAGCCCTCTGCAAGGTCGGCAAGCGTGAGGGCGGCCTCGCGGGCCTGTCCTTTCTCGATCAGAAATTCGCGCAAGACGCCGGGAAGCAGCCCGATCTCGGCATCGGGAGTGAGAAGCACGCCGTCGCGCTCGACGAATATGCTGGTGAAGCTGCCTTCGGTCACGCGGCCATCCTCGCGCACGAGCACGGCTTCGTCCGCGCCGTAGGTCCGCGCGGCAGCCAGCGCCTCGTCCCAGAACCCCCGGTCGGTGGTCTTGTGGCGCAGGCGCGGATCCGAGGTGTCGATCGGGTGCGGCAGAGCGGTCACGCGGGCCGGGCCGTCGAAGCGGGGCGGGAGCGGGCCGGTTTCCAGCGCAATATGCCCGCGGCGCGACAGCAGCAGCCGCACTTTCGCGGGCGTTTCGATCTCGAAGCACAGCGCCTGGATCCGGTTCCGCGCCGAATGACGATCGAACTCGAAACCGAGTTCGGCGGCGCTGCGCTTCAACCGTGCAAGGTGCAGTTCGAGAAGCCCGATGCCCTGTTCGGGATCGAACGCCATCGTCTCGATCAGATCGAAGGCCGGTGCGACAAGGCCGGGCGAGGATCGCCGCGCGAACCCCGCCTTGACCTCGCATTCGCGGCGCTCGCCCAGCGCATCGCTGTCGGCGACGATGGCCGAGCCCACGCCCAGAACCGCGCTGCCCTGCGCGTTCTCGATGGGCGTCAGCCGGAGCGTGCGGATCGCGACGTTGAACGCGGCGTTTCCATCCGCATCGATTCGGCCGATTGCCCCGCAATAGGGGCCGCGCGCATCGCGTTCATGCTCGGCGATCAGCTCCATCGCCCGGATCTTGGGAGCACCGGTGATCGATCCGCATGGGAACATCGCGCGCACGAGGTCGCTCGCGCCCTTGCCCGGAGCGAGCCGGGCGCGCACGCTCGATACCATCTGGTGCACGGTGGGATAGCTCTCGACCGCGAACGGCGCATCGACCCGCACACTGCCCGGTTCGGCGACGCGCGACAGGTCGTTTCGCATCAGGTCGACGATCATCAGGTTCTCGGCCTTGTCCTTGACCGACGCGGCCAGCTCGTCGCGCAAGGCGCTGTCCCGCTGCGGATCGGCGGCGCGCGGGCGGGTCCCCTTCATCGGCTTGGCCTTGGCGCTATCGCCCTCGAGCGAAACAAACAGCTCGGGCGAAAAGCTCAAAAGCCAGTGCGACCCGTCAAACAAAAGTCCGCCATAGCCAGCCTGCGCCGCAGGTCGCAGCGCACGGTAGAGCGCGACCGGATCGCCGCGATAGGAGCCGGCGAGCGGATAGGTGAGATTGGCCTGGTATATGTCGCCCGCATGGATCGCCTCGCGCAGCGCGGCAAAGGCGGCCTGGTAACCGCCGGGCGACAATTGCGGCTCCATCGGACCGAGGCTTGCGGTTCCCGGTGCGCGTTCGAGCAGCCAGGCGTCGACCTCGTCCGCAGAGATACGGCGGGGCGGGTCGAACAGGCCCAGCCACACCAGCGGCCCGGCTCCGCCGCTGCGCGCCTGGGCGAGGCCTTTCAGTTTCGGCTCCAGCGCAAGGCCCGCTTCATAGGCGATATAGCCCGCGAGAGTGCCGCGCCCCTCGGCCCGCGCGGATTCGGCGCGCGCAAGCGCATCCTCCACCTCGTCGGCGCGCGTGGCGATGAAAAACTCGCGCGCGGATTCGAACAGCAGCGCGTCCGCAGCGCCCTGCGCGCGCGCATCGTCGAGCAGCACGAATGGCGAATTGTGACCCATCGCGACCGCATTAGCCCATTGCTCGGCGGTGTCGAGTGCTTGACCGTCCGGTCTCGTCTCTGCACACATTCACGCACGGATCAGACGGGCAGGGCGGACAGCATAAGATGAGCGACATTTTCCTAGGACTTGGCAGCAATGGCGAGAACCAGCAACTCGCGCTTGGCAGGGCGAACCGGCATGGGCTGGTCGCGGGCGCGACCGGCACCGGCAAGACGGTGACCCTCCAGGGCCTGGCTGAAAGTTTCTCGGCCGAGGGGGTCCCGGTATTCGTCGCCGACGTGAAAGGCGATCTGTCGGGTATCGCGATGCCGGGCTCGCCGACATTCAAGCACGCCGACAAGCTCGAGGCGCGCGCGAAAGAACTGGGCATGGAAGACTATGCCTATTCGGACAATCCGGTGATCTTCTGGGATCTCTACGGCGAGCAAGGCCACCCCATTCGCACCACGATTTCGGAGATGGGGCCGCTGCTGCTGGCGCGGTTGCTCGATCTCAACGAAACGCAGGAAGGCGTGCTGCAGATCGTGTTCCGCGCGGCTGACGAGGGCATGGCGAGCGATGGCAAACCGTTGCTTCTGCTTGATTTCGAGGACCTGCGCGCGATTCTCGCATGGGCCTATGACAACGCCCAGGCGCTCTCGGGCGAATACGGTAATGTTACCAAGCAATCGGTGGGAGCGATCCAGCGGCAATTGCTCAGCTTCGAGGCGCAGGGGGCCAACCATTTCTTCGGCGAGCCGGCGCTCGAGATCGATGATTTCCTCAAATGCGACGAGACCGGGCGCGGCTATGTCAACGTGCTGGCCGCCGACAAGTTGATGCGCAGCCCCAAGCTCTACGCGACCTTCCTGCTGTGGCTGCTCGCCGAACTGTTCGAATCGCTGCCCGAAGTGGGCGACCCGGAAAAGCCCAAGCTGGTGTTCTTCTTCGACGAAGCCCACCTGCTGTTCGATGATGCGCCCAAGGCGCTGCAGGAAACGATCGAGCGTGTCGTGCGGCTGATCCGTTCGAAAGGCGTAGGCGTGTTCTTCGTCACGCAGAACCCGATCGACATTCCCGAAGAGGTGGCAGGCCAGCTCGGCAACCGCGTGCAGCACGCGCTGCGCGCCTTCACCCCGCGTGACCAACGCGCGATCAAGGCGGCCGCCGAAACCTTCCGGATCAACAAGGATCTCGATGTCGAGGAGGCAATCACCCAGCTCAAGGTCGGTGAGGCGCTGGTCTCGACTCTCGACGAAGACGGCGCGCCGACCGTGGTGCAGCGCACACTGATCAAGCCGCCGCGTTCACGGCTGGGACCTGTCAGCCCCAAGGAACGCGCGATCATCCAGTCGGTCAGTCCGGTCGAGGGCAAATATGATAGTCCGATCGACCGCGAAAGCGCCGAAGAAGTGCTCGCGCAGAAGGCGATCGATGCCGCCGAAACGGCCGAGGAGGTCGCAGAGAAAGGCGAAGAAGAGGTCGCCAAGCGTCCGCGCAAATCGAAAAGCATCTGGGAAAAGGCGCTGTCGCGCGGGACCAAGGTTGCCGCCGGATCGGCAGCCGGAGCGGCCGCTGCAGCGGTGCTCGGCAAAAAAAGCCGCGCCAGCCCGATGAAATCGGGCGTGACCTCGGTTGCAGGATCGATCGCGACCGACCTTGCCGGGCCGATCGCGGGCCGGTTCGTCCGCAACCTCATCGGCGGGTTGATGCGCTAGGTCAGCCTGGGGCCAAGTGAAGGGTGGCGGAAAGTCCGCCCTCTGGCCGGTTGGCGAGGACGAGGCGGCCGCCATGCTGCTGGGCGATGGCGCGCGCGAGAGTAAGGCCCAGCCCCGCACCGCCGGTCGCACGATTGCGCGAGGATTCGCCCCGGATGAAGGGTTCGAGCATGTCCGCGATCCGGTCTTCGGGAATACCCGGCCCGTCATCCTCTACCACGATCAGCGCTTCGCCGTGACTTGAGGCAAGAGTGACCCGCGCCGACCCGGCATAGCGCACGGCGTTGCCGACGAGATTGCGGAGCGCACGGCGCACCCAGGTCGTCTGCACCGAGGCGACGAGGCGCTGTCCTTCGAAGGTTACATCCTCGCCGAGGTCCTCGAATTCCTCCACCACCCCGCGTGCGAGCGCCGCGAGATCGACCGGTTCGCGCGACGGCGGAGCGCT
>JBFHIF010000172.1:0-4179 GCA_041596595.1 Erythrobacter sp.
CTCGTGGGCGGACTCCTCTGCCTGTTCCTGAGCGATTCCGCTTCGCGCATGACTGCGCTGGCAACCACTCTGGTCACGTTCGCGCTGGGCGTCGTTCTCTGGATCAATTACGAGATCGGCGGTCCGCAATGGCAATTCGTCGAACGCGCCGAACTGTTCGCAGGGTTCTCCTATGCCCTGGGGATCGACGGGATCGCGCTGATGCTGATCATGCTCAGCGTGTTCCTGATGCCGATCTGCATCCTCGCGAGCTGGAATTCGATCACCAAGCGGGTGGGCGAATACATGGCGGCGTTCCTGTTCATGGAAGTGCTGATGATCGGCGTTTTCGCCGCGCAGGACCTGTTCCTTTTCTACATTTTCTTCGAGGCCGGCCTGATCCCGATGTATCTCATCATCGGGGTGTGGGGCGGCGATAACCGCATCTACGCAAGCTACAAGTTCTTCCTCTACACGCTGTTCGGCTCGGTGCTGATGCTGATCGCGATGTTCTGGATGGTCGCCGAGGCGGGTACCACCGACATTCCGGCTCTGATGCAATATGATTTCCCGGTAGCCGCGCAATTCTGGCTGTTCCTGGCGTTCTTCGCCAGCTTTGCGGTCAAGATGCCGATGTGGCCGGTACATACCTGGTTGCCCGATGCGCACGTTCAGGCTCCTACCGCAGGCTCCGTCATCCTGGCGGGCGTCTTGCTCAAACTCGGTGGCTACGGTTTCATCCGCTTCAGCCTGCCGATGTTCCCCGATGCTTCGGGTGATCTCGCATGGATGATCTTCGCGCTTTCGATGATCGCGGTGGTGTACACCTCGCTCGTCGCCCTGGTGCAGCATGACATGAAAAAGCTGATTGCCTACTCGTCGGTCGCGCACATGGCGCTGGTCACGGCAGGCCTGTTCGCTTTCAATGTGCAGGGGCTGGAAGGCGCGATGATGATCATGCTCGGACACGGGCTCGTCTCGGGCGCGCTCTTCCTCGCAGTCGGCGTGATTTACGATCGCCTCCATACCCGCGAAATCGATCGCTACGGCGGTCTCAGCATCAATATGCCATGGTATGCCGCGTTCTTCATGCTGTTCACCATGGCAAGCGTGGGTCTGCCCGGAACCAGCAATTTCGTCGGGGAATTCCTTGCGCTTGCGGGGATCTACCAGATTTCGACCTGGGTGGCGCTCGTCTGCACCACCGGCATTATCCTGGGCGCTGCCTACATGCTTTACCTTTATCGCCGCGTGGCTTTCGGAGAACAAAAGAATGCGGACGCCGCAGCGATGCCTGATCTCGATCTGCGCGAGTGGAGCATGATGGGAGCGATCGCGGCCGTGGTCTTGTGGATGGGCGTTTATCCCGAAAGTTTCCTGGCACCGATGCGGGCCGATATCGCAGCGCTCGATGCGCGGCTTGCCTCCGCCGCACCGCGCAATGACAGCCAGCTGGCTGATGGTCCGGCCCGGGCCAAGGCGGCCAATGCCATGGAGTTCGAAGCGCATGAAGGGGGAGACCACTGATGGACTGGTCCGCTTCCCTCGCGCTCATCGCGCCTGAAATCCTGCTGGGCATTGCCGGCCTCGCACTGCTGATGGTGGCAGCGTGGGCAGGCGACAAATCCGCTCGCTTCGTCGCCATCGCCGCTGCAGCTGCAATTTTCGGCGCGGGTTTCATGCTCGTTCCCGGCCTCCATTTCGGCACCGATGGTCCCGAGACCGTGGCCTTTGGTGGCCTAATGCGCGTGGACAGCTTTGCGCTGTTCGCCAAGGCACTGATCTACCTTGCGGCAATAGCCTGCCTCATGATCGCGCCAGCCTTCTTCAACAGCGCTGCTGCAGGTCGAGAACGCGGACTTCGCGCCGAATACCCGGTGCTGATCCTGTTCGCAGTCTTGGGCATGAGCATCATGGTCTCGGCGAGCGACTTCATGACGCTTTATCTCGGCCTCGAGCTCAACAGCCTGTCTTCCTACGTTCTGGCTGCGATCCTGCGGCGCGACACGCGTTCGGCGGAAGCGGGCCTCAAATATTTCGTCCTTGGCGCGCTGGCCTCTGGGATCCTGCTCTACGGCATGAGCCTGCTCTACGGCTTCACCGGGGGAACCGATTTCGCGACCGTGCGGGCGGGGCTGACTGGCGACCTCGGAACGGGCGCCATGTTCGGCCTGATCTTCGTGCTGGCCGGGCTAGCCTTCAAGATCGCCGCTGTGCCGTTCCACATGTGGACTCCCGACGTTTACGAAGGGGCTCCGACCCCGGTTACGACCTTCTTCGCGACCGCTCCCAAGGTAGCCGCAGTCGCGCTTACCGCCCGCGTAGCGTTCGAGGTTTTCGGCGCCCAGGTCCTCGCGTGGCAGCAGATCGTCATGTTCGCCGCGCTCGCCTCGATCGTGTTCGGCGCTTTGGGAGCTATCGGCCAGGAAAACCTCAAGCGTCTGCTCGCCTATTCGTCGATCAACAATGTCGGGTTTATCCTGCTCGGCCTCGCAGTAGCCAACGTCGATGGCGCGAGCGCGATGCTGGTCTACCTGTTCGTCTACGTGGCGATGAGCATCGGCGCTTTCGTCGCGCTGTTGATGCTGACGGGTGAGGATGGCGAACTGTTCGAAACCTTCGCTGACATTCGCGGTCTTTCGGTTACGCACCCGGTCATCGCCTGGTGCCTGCTGCTCACGATGTTCAGCCTTGCGGGCATCCCCCCGCTTCTCGGCTTCTACAGCAAGTTCGTGGTGTTTCAGGCGACCGTAGAGGCCGGTCTGATCGCGTTCGGTGCCATTGCCATTGCTGCCAGCGTGATCGGAGCCTTCTACTACATCAAGTTCGTCAAGGTGATGTTCTTCGACGAGCCGGCCGATGTGGTCAAAGGGAAGAGCGGCGCCGCACATTGGGTGCTCTTGATCCTGACTGCAGCGATCATATCGCCGCTAGGCTATCTGTTGACGCCGTCGATCACGGATCTCGCCGACAAGGCGGCGGCCGCGTTGTTCCTGACGGTGTGATCGGATGGCGATGCTCAAGCAAATCGCCGAAACCGGATCAACCAATGCGGATATCATCGCCGCGCTACAGGCTCACCAGAAGCTCGAGGAGGGCTACTGGCTGATCACAGACCGCCAGACTGCGGGGAAGGGACGCCAAGGCCGGTCCTGGAGCGATGGCGAAGGCAACTTCATGGGCTCGACCGTGGTGACCTTGCAGACCGGGGAATATCCCGGGACCGCGCTCAACATTCCCCTGAGTCTGGCGCTTCGCGAAACGATTGCGGAGTTCATCCCGGATCCCGGCGAACTGATGCTCAAATGGCCTAACGACGTGCTCCTGCGCGGTGCGAAGGTTTCCGGCATCCTCATGGAACTGTTCGAGTTTCAGGTCGTCGTCGGCATCGGGGTCAATATCGTAACGGCACCCACTATCGCCGGACGCCAGACGGTCGCGATTGCCGATGTGGTGGAAGAACCCCCGTCGCGAAACCGTTTTGCTGCACGTCTCGTCCACCATGTCGCTTCGGAAATCGCGCGGTGGCGCAAGCTCGGCGAGACCGGGATCCGCACACGCTGGCTGGGCTACGCTCATCCGAAGGGAACGCGCCTGTCGATACACGACGAGAATGGCAAGATCGTCGAAGGAAACTTCGATGGACTGGCTTCGGGCGGTGCATTGCAGCTTCGCGATGATGACGGCAAGGTCAGGACGATTCACGCTGGCGACGTGATCATCGAAGATTGAACGTGGCTACCTTGCTGCGATTTTAGCCGAAGATTGGAAAAACGCGATGCTACTCGCTGCAGATGTCGGGAATACCAACGTGGTCTTTGCGCTTTTCGAGCGAGACAGCGACGGTGAGTGGTGCGCGCGTGCACGCTGGCGCATCGCGACCGATCCCCGGCGGACAGGCGATGAATATGCTGTCTGGCTTCTCCAATTGCTGGAGATCGAGGGGATCGCGCGCGACGCGATCACGCAGATCATCTTTGCGTCGGTCGTCCCGCGCGCCGATCACAATCTGACGGTCTTGGCTCAGAAATATTTCGGCATCACGCCCCTGTTCGCCGGGCACGGGAAGGCCGCTTGGCAATTCGACATCGATGTCGATCAGCCCAGCTCTCTGGGCGCAGACCGGGCGCTCAATATCGTCGCTGCGCATCACAAGTATGGCGGTGATCTTATTGTTATCGATTTCGGCACCGCGACCAA
>JBFHIF010000173.1:0-4171 GCA_041596595.1 Erythrobacter sp.
CAGAGCGCATTGCGGCAACGATCGCGGCATCCATGGCAGGGTCGCGGGCCCAGGCATCGGCTTTCCCGCCGGTGAGGACAAAAGTGCGCCTGCCGATGCGCAGCGCCACGCGGCTGTTTTCGCGCATGCTGCGCGACAGGCGGAAATGGACCTGACCGCGAACGTCCCGGCGCGGCCAGGTCGCCACGCTGGCAAACGCATCTGAGGTTCGCGAACCGCGCGGCTGGGCGATGGCATAGCACCGCGTCTTGCCAGCGTCGCGGAACGCGCCCCATTCATCAAACACGCCGAGGCTCTCCTTGGCGGCGATCGGCGAGGTCATCGTCACAGCGACGAGGCAGGCGAGAAGGCGAAGCGGGCTATTCATAGTCGATCGCCATGACTTCCCATTCCTTTGCCCCGCCGGGAAGGGTCACGACGCGCAAATCCCCGACTGATGCGCCCTTGAGCGCGCGCGCCATGGGCGAATTCCAGCCGATCCGGCCCGCGCCGGCATCCTGTTCGTCATCGCCGACGATAGTCACGGTCCTGCGATTGTCATCCTCATCGGCGAGTTCGACCCTAGCGCCGAAGAACACCCGGTCGGTGTCGCGTTGCGTCGATGGATCCACCACGCGCAGGACTTTCATCCTGCGGGCCAGATGGGCGAGCTCGCGATCGATCTCGCGCATGCGCTTGCGACCGTAGATGTAATCCCCGTTTTCCGAGCGGTCGCCATTGCCGGCCGCCCAGCTCACGATCTCGACGATTTCGGGGCGCTCGGTGCCGAGCAGGTGATCATAGCGCGCCTTGAGCGCCGCCATCCCCTGCGGGGTGATCGGAGGGCCGGGCCGGGCTGTCACTTGGCGGAGGTTTCAGCGCAGGAAGGTGTCGATCGGACGCGGCAGACCTGCGCGCGCCGGATACATGTGCGAATAGGTCACCGCATTGCCCAGCACCCGCATGACGTAATAGCGCGTCTCGAAATTGGCGGGGATCTTCTCGATCCAGGTCGCATAATCGGTCTCGCCGGTGCGTGGATCGCCGTTCAGTCGAAGCCACTGGTTCACGCGCCCCGGACCCGCATTATAGGCGGCAACCGCGAGCGGATAGGCTCCGCCGTAATAATCGAGCATGCGCTGGAAATAGGCATCGCCCAACCGGATATTGTAATCGGGCGAACGCGTGAGATCGGCGGACAGGTATTGCATGCCGAGCTTGCCCGCCTGCTCGCGCGCCGTGCCGGGCATGAGCTGCATCACGCCGCGCGCGCCGGCATGGCTGACCCGGTTGCGGTCGAATTCGCTTTCCTGGCGACTGATCGCGTGAACCATCGTCCAATCGCGCACTTGCGGAGCGTCTATGACCGGAAAGCCCAGGCGTTCGAACCCGGTGAGGCCGTTCGCACCCGCTTCCATCCCGAGCACCACGGCCATTTCGTCGAGCCCGGTTTCGCGCGCGAGTTCGGCAGCCAGCATCAGTTCGGGAGCGGTCTTGGCGCTTTCGCCCAAAGCTTCGAAAAAGCGCCGCTCGGTCCGCCAGTCCCGGCGGTTCTGCGCCATGTGGCGGATCGCCTGAACGATCGGTCGCGCATTAAATTCGGCACGGAGCGCAGGATCGACAGTGGTCGTCGGCAGCGCTGCGAATTGCGGCATCGGTCGGCGCAGCGCGGAAAGCGCGAGCTGGCCGTAATAATAATGGGGGTAGGCGGCCGCCATTTCGAAATAGCGGGTTGCGCGCGGCTCGTCGCCGGATGCACGCGCGGCACGGCCCGCCCAGTAAAATCCCTTGGAGCGGGTCAGCGGCGTGCGCGCCGCCAGACCATAGCGTTCGAACAAGGGGGCAGCGCGATTCCCATCGCCAAGCCGCCAGAGCGCGTTGGTTCCGCCCATCCACATCAGGTCGGTATAGCGATCGCGCAACCGGAACGATTCGAGCGAGATATCCTGCCCGGGCGCGAACATATCGTCGATCCGGCTGGCGATCCGCATCGTGTCCTCGGCGCTCGCAGCCTTCGCCACGGTGAGCATTTCGCCGACCATCGCTTCGGGATCGAGCGCGGGAGCGGTCACTTCGGGCCGGTTTGCCAGCAGCCGGATTGCGTCATCCATCCGCCCGCTTTTGCGATAGTGACCCGAGAGATTGTAGAGAAAGCCTGCATTGCTGCGCGAATTGGGCGGCGTGGCCACACCGGCTTCCTCGGGTGTCGCTCCGCGTATCAGTGCGAGACGCGCCATTGCGAGCGTGCGGTTCGCGGGGTCGACATTCACCACCTGCCGCGCCGCGCCCTCGACATCGCCCTGCCACAACAGGGCATCCATCCGCGCGGCGTGATCCTCGGGGGTGAGGCGCGAGCCGAACAGGCCGAACAGGTAGGCCTCGGTCGGTCCGCTCATCGAGCCGCTGCGCCAGGCCTCGCGGGCCATCGCAAACGCCTCGGGCCGCTGGGCTCCCGCCAGGGTCAGCGCATACCGCGCCTTGCCGGTATTGGTGAGCGGCTGGTGGGCATCGAAATAGCGCAGGATCTCCGATTGCGGCGGAGCCTCGCGGTCGAGCGCTTTTTCGGCGCGCAGGCGCAATATCTCGATTCTCGGAAATTCAGGATAGGCCAGAACGAACCCGGCATAGTCGGCAAAGGAAAGCTCGCTGTTGGCCTGCAGCATTTCCCAGCGGGAAAGCGCCGGACCCATCTGACCAGCCTGGCGTGCAACGAGCGATCCACCCGAACCTGATTGACCGGTCTCGGCAAGCGCCGGGGCGGGCAAGGCGACCACTCCGCCAGCCGCGAGGGCGGCGAGGAGGGCGAACGGGGGAATACGCAATTTGCTGACCATACTGGACATCGTGGCAATCGGCTCCTTATCAGGCGCTGAACGGAAGGCATGCGGCATAATTGGCGCGCTACCCGTTATACTTGTGGTCAACGGGATTAAAAACAATGTTCAGCGGATCGATACCGGCTCTGGCGACTCCTTTTCGCGATGGACGGTTTGACGAGGAGGCGTTCCGCAAACTCGTCGACTGGCAAATAGAAAACGGCAGCGCGGCGCTGGTTCCGTGCGGCACGACCGGAGAAGCCTCGACGCTGTCCAATGCCGAGCACCACCGGGTGATCGAGGTGTGCATCGAACAGGCTGGAGGCCGGGTGCCGGTGATTGCAGGTTGTGGCAGCAACGACACGATGAACGCGGTGCTGCACATGACCTTCGCGCGAAAGGCCGGGGCGGCGGCGGGCCTGTGCGTCGCGCCTTATTACAATCGTCCGAGCCAGGCGGGTCTAATCGCGCATTTCAGTTATCTCGCGGAGAACACCGAACTGCCGATCGTGCTCTATAACGTGCCGAGCAGAACGGTCACCGATATCGAGGACGAGACGGTGGTCGAACTGGTCCGTCGTTACCCGGACCGGATCGTCGCGATCAAGGATGCCAGCGGCGATCTTTCGCGCGTTGCCGATCACCGGATGGGGATCGGACACGATTTCTGCCAGCTTTCGGGCAATGACGAATTGTGGCTGCCCCATGCCGCTGCAGGCGGGCGGGGCGCGATCTCGGTCACCGCCAACGTGGCACCGGCGCTATGTGCCGAGTTTCACGAGGCGATCGCGGCCAACGAACTCAAGAAAGCGCGCGAACTCAACGACCGGCTGTTCCCGCTGCATTACGCGATGTTTTCCGATGCCAGCCCCGCGCCGGTCAAATATGCGCTCAGCCGGGTGCATGACTGGTTTTCGCCCGATGTCCGGCTGCCGCTGTGCAATGCCAGCGAAGAATCGCGCAAGGCGGTCGACGAAGCGCTCGAACACGCAGGGCTGATCTAGGCTTCAGATCACCTCGTCCTCGTCGAGCAGCGCCTCGGCAAATCCTTCCGGTTCGCTGGCGAGAATCGCCTCGGTGATTCCCTCGATCCTGGCGCCGACCCTTTCGGGATGCGCCACGCTGGCGATGTGGAACAAGGCATCGCCCTGGTGCACCACCGGCAACGTCGCGTGACCGATCACGATTCCGTCGATCGGGCTGAAGACCGGCACGGGGTCTTCGCCGAGCAGGCCCACTATCATCGCCAGCAGATCGCCTTCGTGCACCGGGTCCCCCGATGCCTTGGCGAGGTGGGCCACACCGCCGCGGGTCGAACGCACCCACTGGGTCTTGTTCGAACGGGCGGGTACGCCGACCTCGGTCAGCCCGTCATC
>JBFHIF010000174.1:0-4153 GCA_041596595.1 Erythrobacter sp.
CCGATCGGCGAAACGCGCCATTACGTGTTCCAGATATTTGCAACCGAATTGCCGCTGACCCTGATGCCGGGGGCGAGCCGTGAAGAGCTCATCGCCTCGATCAAGGGATACGTGACGGCCTGCGCTGTTCTCCACGCACCATTCACCGGCGTTGAAGCTGCCGATGATGTGGCGTGGGACGAAGAAGAACTTGACTAACCTGCCATTATCAAAGGGAGCAATTACCATGGCTGGCAAGACCAATGCACTGCAGAAACCGGTGCAACTCTCGAGTGAACTCGAAAACGTCGTGGGCAAGGGTCCGATGACCCGCGCCCAGGTCACTTCCAAGGTGTGGGAATACATCAAGGCGAACAACCTTCAGGATTCGAAGGACAAGCGTCAGATCAATCCCGATGCCAAGCTGGGCGCGGTGATCGGCAAAGAGCAGATCTCGATGTTCAAGATGACCGCAGCGGTCTCCAAGCACCTCACCTAAGGCTTTTCGCCTGAGGGATTACGTGGGAGGAGCGGCCGACGCGCAATGCGATAAGCACCGCTGCGCCGCTCCTTCCGCACCCCTTTCCAACTGATGATGATCAGCTTTTCGGCGAGCAATTCGTCGACCGCGGCGTGAACCGTATCCATCTGCGCGCGCCAGTCCCCATTTTCGCCGGCGACAAGTCTCGCGGCTTCGCTCGGACACAGCGTCTGGCCCGCCTCGCGGCGTTCCAGTAGTTCGAGAACCGCGCGGCGCGCCGCGCTCATCCCCGTTCCGCCCTGCGCGAAAAAACCTCGCCCACCCACAGGGCCAGCCATATCAGCACCGGCTGAGCGATCATGCGCGGTATGTGGTAGGCGAGCCCGAGCCCGCCATCGGGGCGGGCCATGTCGATCGCGAAATGGTTCATATTGGCGGGCCAGACCGCGAGCGCGTAGAGCGCGAGACCGATCCCTGCCGCCTGTCTCAGCCGAACTGAAAACGGCTGCAGCAGACCGGCCGCCCCGGCGAGTTCGGCAATTCCGGTCCACAGCACCACCGCATCGGGAAAGGGGACCCAGGCGGGCATGATCGCGAGAAACGGCGCGGGATTGGCGATGTGCAGCACTCCTGCCGCGGCATAGGCCAGCGCCAGCACGACACGCAGCACGGATTGGACCCGTTGCATTCCCCGACCGGTCGGTGCATGCGGCAATTGTTCGATCTGTCGCTCCGCGCTATCAACCGGTTTCATGCCGTGCCTCGCTTTCCCAGAGGCAGATACCGGGAGTTTCCAGACAGATGCAACACCGCGCCATTTCGCTTGCCGTTCTCGTCGCCTGCCTTGCCACGCCCGCCGCAGCGCAAAAGAAATCGAACAGCGAGGTTCCCCCCCTCTCTGCCGAAGCGGCAGCGGAGCGGGCCCGCGCGGCGCTGGACGCGGCGCCGGTCTTCGATGGGCACAACGATGTCCCGATCCAGTTGCGGTCGCGGCTGGACAACCAGATCAACGATTTCGATTTCGCCGATACGAGCGAGACTGGCGAGGTCCATCCCGAAGGCCGCACGATGCACACCGACCTCGCGCGGCTGCGCGAAGGCAAGGTGGGGGCGCAATACTGGTCGGTCTATGTTTCCGCGAGCCTTTCCGAACCCGAAGCGGTGCAGGCGACGATCGAGCAGATCGACGTCGCGAAACGCCTGATCAACCGCTACCCCCAGGCGCTCGCCTATGCCGAGACCGCCGACCAGGTCGAAGCGGCAATGGCAGGGGGCAGGATCGCCTCGCTGCTCGGGATGGAGGGCGGCCACTCGATCGGATCGAGCCTTGGGGTGCTGCGGCAGATGTATGATCTGGGTGCGCGTTACATGACGCTGACCCATTCGAAGAACACGCCCTGGGCCGACAGTGCGACCGACGATCCGGAACATGGCGGACTCAACGATTTCGGCCGCGACGTGGTGCGCGAAATGAACCGGTTGGGAATGCTGGTCGATCTCAGCCATGTCAGCGAGGCCGCAATGCACGACGCGCTCGACGTGGCGCAAGCACCGGTGATCTTCAGCCATTCGGGCGCGCGCGCGGTGAACGGCCATGCGCGCAACGTGCCCGATTCGGTGCTCGCCCGACTGCCAAGCAATGGCGGGATCGTGATGGTCGTCGCCTTGCCCGGCTTCCTCAACGAGGACCGGCGGCAATGGTATGCGCGGCGCGAGGGAGAGGAAGCCCGCCTGAAATCGCTTCATCTCGGTCAGCCTGACCTCGTCAAGGCGCAGATGGCCGAATGGGACGCTGCCAATCCCGAGCCGGAGACAACGATCGGCCACATGGCGGATCACATCGACCATATTCGCAAGCTTGCCGGGGTCGAGCATATCGGGATCGGTGCCGATTACGACGGTATGCCGACCGGACCGGTGAAGATGGAGGACGTGTCGGGATATCCCGCTCTGTTCGCCGAACTCGCACGCCGTGGCTATTCGCAGGTCGAGCTCGAACTGATCGCGAGCCGCAACGCGATCCGCGTGCTGCGCGAGGCGGAACGTCACGCTGCACGGGTCACGGATATGCTGCCGATCGAAACCCGTCTGCCGGTCAAGGCCACCAAGGACTAATCCGTGCGAAAGGCGGGGCGATCAGTCCCCGTCCGATTTCTCGTCAGGAAGGTCCTCGCGCCTGGTCGAAGCCATCTCGTCGAGCTCGTCCTCGGTCATGCTATCATACATGTCCCGCGACGCGCCCTCGAGGTCGGACTTGCTGGTTTCGCCCCGTTTCGCCGCGAGTGCGGCGCCGGCGGCCATCTGCTGGGCCTTGCTCTTTGCCTTGGCCATCAATCGTTCTCCCGGTTCTGCAATTCACTGCCGCGCTTGAGAACTTCGCTGCCGTCATCCTGACGGATCAGATAGGCCGGATTTTCGCTGTCGCCGTTGCGCGTCACCTCGCTCCCCTGCAGGGTGCGAGTGACTTCACGCTCGAAACGTTCCTTGACCTGGCCCTTGGCGGTGCCATCGCCCCAGTCCCACTTCACGTACTGGTCGGTCTGAAAGCTGTTGGCGTTGCTCATCGCGGTCTCCTTCGATCAGGAAACCAACGAGCGTGCGGGCGCAGAAGTTCCTAGCGGGTTACGCCCGAGAGGTAGGGTATGATCCAGACGATTGTCATCGCAACGACCGCGAGAATAAGGCTGATACCCAGGACCCAGCGCATGATCCCCGGCGAACTCGCGCCGCGAGCTTCGTCGTCCTCAATATGGATTTCATCGTCTTTTTCGTATGACATGAGCCCTCCTGTCCAGATGAGTGTATACAAGCGCCAAACGCCTAGAAAGCCCGTTCGTGCCGGGGATCCCGTAAAATAATCAATCGCGCAGCAATTCGTTGATACCGGTCTTCGAACGGGTCTGTGCATCGACCGTCTTCACGATCACTGCACAATAGAGCGAGGGTCCCGGCGAACCGTCCGGCAAGGGCTTGCCGGGCAGCGCGCCCGGGACAACAACGGCATAGGGCGGCACTTCGCCGCGATGGACCTCGCCGGTCGCGCGATCGACGATCTTGGTCGAGGCACCAAGGTAGACACCCATCGAGAGCACCGCGCCTTCGCCCACGCGCACACCTTCGGCGACTTCGCTGCGGGCGCCGATGAACGCACCGTCACCGATGATGACCGGGTCTGCCTGAAGCGGCTCGAGCACGCCGCCAATCCCGGCACCGCCCGAAATATGGACGTTCTTGCCGATCTGCGCGCAGGAGCCGACCGTTGCCCAGGTATCGATCATCGTGCCTTCATCGACATAAGCACCGATATTGACGAAGCTCGGCATCAGTACCGCGCCCTTGGCAATATAGCTGCCGCGCCGAGCCACGGCCCCGGGGACCACGCGGAAACCCGCCTCGCGAAAGCGATTGTCGCCCCAGCCTGCAAACTTGGTGGGAACCTTGTCGAAGGCAGGATCGCCCGCGGAGGCGTTCTCGATCACCCGGTTATCCTTGAGCCGGAAGGACAGAAGCACCGCCTTCTTGAGCCATTGATTGACTGTCCAGCCACCGGCGCCGTCCGGCTCGGCGACGCGCGCCTGGCCCGAATCCAGCAATTCCAGCGCTTCTTCGACCGCTTCGCGAACCTCGCTGGTCGGGCTGATCGTTTCGCGGTTCTCCCACGCCTCGTCGATCTGGCGGATAATCTCGTCGCTC
>JBFHIF010000175.1:0-4141 GCA_041596595.1 Erythrobacter sp.
CGAGCGCTGCGAGAGCGGCGATGATGGCGAGCTTCTTCACGATCCCCCTGATCCTTCCCTGCTGTATTGCGCGATCCAGCCTGTGTCGATGCGGTGCTTGAGCGTTCCTGCCCAGCGCCCCTGCGCGGCAAACGGGCCATAGCTGGCGATCGCCGAGCCGTCGCCGGTCGAAAGCAGATAAAGGCTCGCGGGTCTGGGGCGATAGACGCCGGCGGGTTCGCGCCCTTCACCAGCAGCGCGCAGATTTTGCGCCATGATCGGCCCCGCGTGAACCGCGTGGACACCCGAAGGCGGAACCACTCGGTCGACTCGTCGCGCCATGTCGCCGGTGGCGAAGACGTGCGGGTGCGAAATCGAGTGCTGATGCGCATCGACCAGCACGAAGCCGTGCGGGTCGCAGGCAAGCCCGCCCTCGCCCGGCCAGTCCGGCGCGTCACTGCCGAGAGCGGCTATCGCCAGATCGAACGGTTCGAGCGACTGACCCCCTGCACGAAGCATGCCGCCCTCGAAACTCGCATCCTTGCAGATCAGGGCGATCCCCTGCGTGGCGAGTTCTCTTTGCACCAGCCTGCGGGTCCAGATGCCGAAACCGGGCAGGAGACCCTCGCTTCCGGTCACCAGCCGAACCTCGGGCGACCGCGCAGAGCGGGCGGAATTTCGCAGCGCGAAAGCGATTTCCACCCCGCCCGCGCCACCCCCGATCACCGCGATACGCGGGGGCCCGTCAGCGCGTGGGGGCATTTGCTCGATTGTATGGACGAAACGCTCGATCGGCCGCAGATCGACCAGTCGCGGATCCTCGCCGAGCAATCGCTGCGCGCGGCCCACACCGCCAGTGTCGAGGGAAGCCAGGTCGAACGCGATGCGCTCCTCCCGCTCGGTCGTGACGAAGCGCGTTTCGGGATCGATCGCGACACACCGCCCCAGATTGATCCGCGCCCCTGCGCGTTCAGCCAGGGCGGCAAGGTCGATCAAACCCTCGTCATCGCGATACCGCCCCGAAATCCAGCCGGGAACCATGCCCGAATAGCGCAGGTGACGATGCGGGGTCAGCAAAGTTGCCCGGCGAGCGGGAAGACCCTGCCTCTCCCAGTCGGCAAGCACGGCGATATGGGCATGGCCGCCGCCGACCAGCAGGATGTGGTCCGCGCCGCCGGTCACGCGCGTTTGGTCACCCGCGCGCCGCTCTTGCGATGCCGACCGCCTCTTCGGCAAGGCGAGTGACAGCTTCGAAATCACCAGCCTCTATCTCAGCCTTGGGCGTAAGCCAGCTTCCGCCACAGGCGATCACCTGCGGTAGCGCGAGGAATTCGGCCAGATTGCCCGGCGAAATCCCGCCTGTCGGCATGAAGGCCATCTCGCGGAAAACCGACCCGAAGGCGCGCAGCATTGGCACCCCGCCGGCAAGACTGGCGGGAAAGAACTTCACGGCACGCAGGCCCAGCGCGTAGGCGCGCTGGACTTCACCGGCGGTCATGGTTCCCGGAAAGAAGGGTATGCCCTCGCCAAGGCAGTAGCGGGCTATATCATCGACGAGGCCCGGCGAAACGATGAAGGCCGCGCCCGCCTCGCGGACCTCTTTCGCCTGATCGAGAGTGAGCACCGTGCCCGCGCCGACGATCAGGTCCTCGCCGCTCTGCACGATCGCCTTCATGCCCTCCAGAGCGCCTTCGCTTCGCAAAACGACCTCGATCACGCTGAGACCGCCCTTGCCCAGCGCCCGGGCGGTCGCGACCGCGCTTTCAGGATCGGCATCGTCGACCAGGGGTACGACCGGGGCCGATTGCAGGCGTTGGTTGAGATCGCTCATTTTCGTAGCCATCCTCCGGAATGCAGCTTCAGGCATTTCCCTGCCAGCATTGGACGCAAGGGGCCACCGCAAATACGTATGCCCGCCAAGCCGCCCTCCTTCCTCTCGTCGGGAGATCGGGCGCGCGACCTGTTTTTAATCGGCGCGTTCGATCTTTGCTTGAACGCCAAGCAGAAACGGCCGATACCCTCCCGACAATCAGAAAATAACGCAATATAATTTCTCTGGGGGGAGATATATCATGGCCGTGACCGATCACGTTGACCTGAACCAGTTCATGGAAGGCGTCAAAAAACGCAATCCGGGACAGACCGAATTCATCCAGGCGGTGCAGGAGGTCGCGCAGGACATCTTCCACTTCATCGAGGACAAGGTCGAATATCACGAGGCGCAGATCCTGCGCCGCATCGCCGAACCCGACCGGGTTGTGAGTTTCCGCGTGTGCTGGGAAGACGACAACCAATGTGTCCGGGTCCAGCGCGGCTGGCGGGTGCAGAACAACAACGCGATCGGCCCTTACAAGGGCGGCATTCGCTTCCATCCGAGCGTCAACGAAAGCGTTCTCAAGTTCCTCGCTTTCGAGCAGACCTTCAAGAATTCGCTCACAGGGCTGCCGATGGGCGGCGGCAAGGGCGGCGCGAACTTCAATCCCAAGGGCAAGAGCGATCACGAGGTCATGCGCTTCTGCCAGAGCTTCATGACCGAACTCTATCGCCATATCGGCCCGGACACCGATGTGCCCGCTGGCGATATCGGCGTCGGCGCGCGCGAGATCGGCTACATGTTCGGCCAGTACAAGCGCATCACCAATCGCTGGGAAGGCGTGCTGACCGGCAAGGGGCAGGAATATGGGGGATCGCAGATGCGGCCCGAGGCGACCGGCTACGGCGCGGTCTATTTCCTGCGCAACATGCTGAAACACAAGGGCGAGGACGTCGATGGCCGGACCGCCGTGATTTCGGGTTCGGGCAATGTCGCGACCCACGCGGCTGAAAAGATCGTCCAGCTCGGCGGGAAGGTGCTCACGCTCTCGGATTCGGGCGGGTTCATCCACGATCCCGACGGGATCGATCAGGAAAAGATCAATTGGGTCAAGCATCACAAGACCCACACTCGCGGCCGGATCAGCGAATATGTCGAGGAGTTCAAGAACGCGACCTACCACGAGGGCAAGCGTCCCTGGCAGGTTGCAGCAGACCTCGCTTTGCCGTGTGCGACCCAGAACGAACTCGACAAGGACGATGCGCGCGCGCTGGTCGACAATGGCTGCATCGCGGTGTCCGAGGGGGCCAACATGCCCACCACTCTCGATGGCGTGAGGGTCTTCCACGATGCCAAGATCCTCTACGGCCCGGGCAAGGCGGCCAATGCCGGCGGGGTTGCGGTCTCGGGTCTCGAGATGAGCCAGAATGCGGAGCGTATCAGCTGGAACCACGAGCGGCTCGGCGAAATGCTGACCGACCTGATGGAAGGCATCCACGGCAAGTGCGTGGCCTATGGCGACCAGGGCGACGGCTATGTCGATTACGTCAAGGGCGCCAACATCGCCGGCTTCAAGAAGGTCGCCGACGCGATGCTCGCATTCGGGGTCGTGTGATCGCCTAGCGGATACCCAGCGCCGCCGCCTGGCGGCGGAGCTCCTCGGCTTCGCCCGGATTGGCCGCGATCGCCGCCTTGAGCGCGGCGCGCGCCTTTCCGGGTTCGCCCAGCGTGATACGACTGCGCATCAGCATCACCCAGCCATCGAGATCGTCGGGTTCGCGCTGAAGCCGGGTTTCGAGATTGGCGACCATGCCCTCGGCCATCTGGCGCTGCTGTTCCGGCGGGATCGATCCGGCAGCGGCGATTTCCTGCTCGCTCGGGCCGCGAACATTGCCGGGCGCGGCCACAGCCGGCATCCGGCCGTCCTGCGCCGCGGCAAGTCGCTTGCTCACATCGATTTCGTTGATCGCCGCGACCTGTTCGATCGTGCGGACGAGGTTTTCTTCCCAAGGCGCGCCTGCCGGCGTGTCTCCGAGCAGAGCGAGCCAGTCCGTGATCGCGGCAGAGGGATTGCCATCGAGATCCTTCTTTACCGCGAGGAAATAACGAGCGCGCGGATCCATTGGATCAAGTTCGAGAGCCTTGCGGAAGGCGGTGATCGCGCTGGGAGGTAGCGGGTCGGCCGCCGCGCTGGCGGCATCGACGGCCATGACCCGCGCTTCGCCCAGCGCCGACCACAGCACGGCCTCGTCTGCGTCGATCGCGACGGCACGCTCGTAGGCTTCGGCGGCCTGAGCGAATTCGCCGCGCTCACACCGCGCGAACGCCAGTTCGCTCCATGGCCCGGCA
>JBFHIF010000176.1:0-4116 GCA_041596595.1 Erythrobacter sp.
AGAGCGGCTGTGGACGTTTGCGGCAAGAACACCTATCTTGGCGCGCATGACGCGCAAGCTTCTTGCCATCTTTGCCCTTCTTTCAGGCCTTGCTGCCCTGACCGGCCCGGCGAGCGCTTCGCTGTCGCACGGTTCCTCGACCTGTAATACCAGCGTCCAGGCCAGCGCCGACAGCAGCGTGGCAAAGGAGCAGGCTCGCGCCGAAGCCCGGCCCCGGCAATCGGCCACGCGCGACCAGGACAAGGCCTCCAGGCCTCGCAGCAGGGTTCCTGCTGCGCTCAGCGTTCCGGTCCTGATGGGTGTCGATCGCGCGCTCGAATAGCGCGCGTTCCCGCATCCGTGGTCCAGCGCGCCGGGGAACCGGGCGCGCATTCTCACCTTTCGAAAAATCTGCATGAATTCCCGGTCCCGCCCTGTGCGGCCGCACCATATCCAAGGCAAGTTCCGCAATGCTCAACACCATCATCAAGTCGGTCTTCGGTTCGTCGAACGATCGCTACATCAAGTCGCTCGGCAAGATTGTCGACCAGATCAATGCGCTCGAACCCGCGATGCAGGCCCTGTCGGATGACGAACTGCGCGCGCAGACGGACAAGTTCCGCCAGCTGCTCGATGACGGAGCCAAGCTCGACGATATCCTGCCCGAGGCGTTCGCCACCGTGCGCGAGGCATCGGTGCGGGTGTTCGGAATGCGCCATTTCGATGTCCAGATGATCGGCGGGATCGTGCTTCATCGCGGTGAAATCGCCGAAATGCGCACCGGCGAGGGCAAGACGCTGACCGCGACGCTCGCGGTCTATCTCAACGCGATCGAGGGCAAGGGCGTCCATGTCGTCACGGTCAACGATTACCTCGCCCGCCGCGACGCGGACTGGATGGGCAAGCTCTATTCCTGGCTCGGGCTGACGGTCGGCGTGATCGTCCCCAACATGAACGAGTTCGACAAGCGCGACGCCTACAATGCCGACATCACCTACGGGACCAATAACGAGTTCGGTTTCGATTACTTGCGCGACAACATGAAGCACGAGCGCAGCCAGATGGCGCAGCGCCCCTTCAGTTTCGCGATCGTCGACGAGGTCGACTCGATCCTGATCGACGAAGCGCGCACGCCGCTGATCATTTCCGGCCCGACCGAGGACAAGTCCGACCTCTACCTCGCGCTTGACGAGGTCGCGAAGGAAATCCCCGAAGAGTGGTATGACAAGGACGAGAAGAGCCGAAACATCCAGCTCAACGAGGACGGGCTCGACAAGGTCGAGCAATTGCTGATCGAGAAGGGGCTGCTCGAGACCGAGAACCTGTACGACATCGAAAACACCCAGGTCGTCCACCATCTCGACCAGGCTTTGAAGGCGGTGCACATGTTCCGCCGCGACGATCACTACATCGTCAAGGACGACAAGGTGGTGATCATCGACGAGTTCACCGGCCGGATGATGGAAGGCCGCCGCTGGTCCAACGGTCTGCACCAGGCGGTCGAGGCCAAGGAAGGCGTCAAGATCGAGCCCGAGAACCAGACGATGGCCTCGATCACCTTCCAGAACTTCTTCCGTATGTATCCCAAGCTTGCCGGGATGACCGGCACCGCCGCCACCGAGGCGGCCGAGTTCTGGGACATCTACAAGCTCAACGTCGTCGAAATCCCCACGCACCTGCCGGTCGCCCGGATCGATGAGGACGATCAGTTCTACAAGAACACGATGGACAAGTTCGCCGCGATTGCAAAGGCGATCAAGGAGAAGAACGAGATCGGTCAGCCGGTTCTGGTGGGCACGGTGTCGATCGAGAAATCCGAGCTTCTCAGCCAGTTCCTTGACAAGGAAGGCGTGAAGCACGAAGTGCTCAACGCCCGCCAGCACGAGCGCGAAGCGCATATCGTGGCGCAGGCGGGCCGGCTCGGCGCGGTGACCATCGCGACCAACATGGCGGGCCGCGGAACCGACATCCAGCTCGGCGGCAATCTCGATTTCCGTATCGAGGACGAGACCGGCGATATGGAGGACGGCCCAACCAAGCAGGCGGCGATCGAGAAGCTCAAGCAGGAAGTGGCCGAGGAAAGGCAGAAGGTGCTCGAAGCGGGCGGCCTGTTCGTGCTCGGCACCGAACGCCACGAATCGCGCCGGATCGACAACCAGCTGCGCGGCCGTTCCGGGCGCCAGGGCGACCCTGGCCTGTCGCGGTTCTACCTGTGCCTCGAAGACGATCTGCTGCGCATCTTCGGACCGGACACCCTGTTCGCCAAGATGATGAATTCCAACCTCGAGGATGGCGAGGCGATCGGGTCGAAATGGCTTTCGAAGGCGATCGAGACCGCTCAGAAGAAGGTCGAGGCGCGCAATTACGACACCCGTAAACAGGTCGTCCAATACGATGACGTGATGAACGACCAGCGCAAGGTCATCTACGAGCAGCGCGAAGAAATCATGGATTCCGAGACGGTTGACGATGTCGTGGTCGATATGCGCCACGACACGATCAACGCGATCGTGGGCACTGCGTGCCCTCCGGGCTCCTATCCCGAACAGTGGGACGTCGAGCAGCTCAAGGAAAAGGTCGAGGAAGTGTTCGGCCTGACCCCGCCATTCGACGATTGGCTCGAGGAAGAACAGGTCGAGCCCGAAATCATCGAGGAGCGCCTGCGCGACCTCACCGACTCGATGATGGAAGAGAAGATCGCCAAGAACGATCCGTCGATCTGGCGGATGGTTGAGAAGGACGTGCTGCTGCGCCAGCTCGATTTTCACTGGAAGGAACACCTCGCCACGCTCGATGCGCTGCGGCAGGTGATCTGGATGCGCGGGATCGCGCAGAAGCAGCCGATCAACGAATACAAGCAGGAAGCTTTCGGCTTGTTCGAGAACATGCTCGAAGCCCTGCGCGAGGACGTGACCAAGCTGTTGTTCAAGTCCGAACTGAGAATCGCGCAGCCCGAGCCTCAGGCGCTGCCGGATCTGCCTGAATTCCTCACCGGCCATATCGATCCGCTGACGGGCCGCGACAATTCGGACGACAACGACGGATCGTCGAGCCGTCCCGAACTGTTCGGTTCGCTTGCAGGATCTCCGCGTGCAGCGTCGGGTCCGGGCGGATCCAATGAAGACAATCCGTGGGCCGGGCAGGATATCAGCCGCAACGCCCCGTGCCCGTGCGGTAGCGGGAACAAGTACAAGCACTGCCACGGCGCGGCCGGCGCGAAGCAAAACGCCTGAGCCAACAGTTTAGGAGAGGCGAGCGATGATCGGCGCTGTCCCTGCGCTGCTCGCGCTCGCCTTCCTCGTTACCGCGCTGCTGTATGCCAGCGTCGGCTTCGGCGGCGGATCGACCTATGCCGCGCTGCTCGCGCTTTCGGGGCTCGACTACCGGCTGCTGCCGATTGTCGCGCTGGCCTGCAACATCGTGGTCGTGGCGGGTGGGACCTTCCGTTTCGTACGGGCGGGGCAGGTGCCGTGGCGCGGCGCGATCACTCTGACCGCTCTCGCCGCGCCCGCGGCGTTTCTCGGCGGGATGACTCCGATTGCGGAAGTGCATTTCATGGCGATGCTGGGCGCAAGCCTGGTGCTGACCGCCGCGACGATGTTGATCCCCGTGCGCGATAGCGCGCTTGTCGAACGCGGGCCGGTCGCGCGCTGGGTCCCGCTCGCCGCGCCGCCGCTGGGCTATCTCGCCGGACTGGTAGGGATCGGGGGCGGGATCTTTCTCGCGCCCCTGCTTCACCTTTCGCGCTGGGCCGGGGCCCGCCAGGTGGCTGCCACGGCGAGCCTGTTCATCCTGGTGAATTCGCTGTTCGGTCTGGCCGGGCAGTTGATCAAGCACGGTCCCGGAGTGCTCGCACCAACCGTGGGCGCGGCGCTTCCGTTGCTGATCGCTGTGGCGATCGGCGGGCAGGCGGGCAGCCTGATGGCCTCGCGGATCTTGCCGCTTCGCTGGATACGCTGGCTGACCGCGCTGCTGTTGCTGGTTGTGGGAGTGAGGCTGCTCGTCGGCATCTGACCGCGCGTAAATGTGAGCCACGCTCACCGCTCTGCCGCTTAGCACATGCCGCCCGCGCCCGGGGGCGCGGTGGAACAGCGGATCAGATTTTCAGAATGGAGTGAATGGCTCCCCGAGTTGGAT
>JBFHIF010000177.1:0-4103 GCA_041596595.1 Erythrobacter sp.
GCGGGATCGCGCTGATGATCGCGACCGCGATTCGCCAGAGGCACGCGAAAACCGGATCGGTTGATCCGGTCGCGGCGATGCTGACCGACGCGGTTCGCCCGATCGACCCGATCTCCGAGCTTGGCAGCGAAAGCCTCGATTCGCCAATCGAAGACCAGCCTGCCCTTGAGGCACTTGGTAATACTGATGAACACTCCTCCGAAACCCTCGACCACCCGCGCGAGATGGGGCTCGAGGAGTTCGGCGCGCTGCCCGGCCGCGACGCGGTCTGGGTCGCCGAACCCGACACCAGCGACCAGCCTGAAATCCATCCCGCCCTCGAAGCGGAGCCCGCGACCCCCATTGCGGACACCGAGCAGGACAACGACGCGCCCGCGCCGGGGCTTTCGGCGATCGAAAAGCTGCGCAGCGTTCCTCCCGGCGATCTCAGCCTCGTCCAGATGGTCGAGCGGTTCGCCGCAGCACTGCACGAACGCCAGGCGGCCGAACGCCGCAATCCCGAGATGGCTCGCTCGCCCGGCCGCGACGCGGCGCTGGCCGATGCGCTGCGCGCGCTCGGCGTGCTGAGCGAAACGGGCTACGGCTCGATCAAGGGTATCGACGGCAAGGATGCCGAACACCTGCACGATACCACGCGCGAATTGCGCGAGGCGCTGGGCAAGCTGCAGTGGCTGAGCGGAGCCGCCTGAGCCCTCGCCGATTGCGTGCGATCAAAACGCAAAGCTTATGCTTAGGTATGCGTAATTAAACTTCTCCGTTCGCGGTTGCAAAATGAAGATTCGGTCGGCAAAGGGAGAGGAACCCGGCGCGCGGCTGTGTTGAAAGACCTGTCTCGCCCGGTTTTTTGCCGCTGGTCGGGCCCGCGTGCTGGCCGCATGCGGCGGCCGCCCGGCGGCATCTGACAGGACGGAATCTCTCGATGGGACAGCCCAGCGCCCAGGGTCTTTACGACCCTATCAACGAACACGACGCCTGCGGAGTGGGCATGGTCGCGCATATCAAGGGCGCGAAAAGCCACGCGATCATCGAACAGGCGCTCGAAATTCTCGAAAATCTCGATCATCGCGGCGCGGTCGGTGCCGACCCGTTGCTGGGAGACGGCGCGGGCCTGCTGATGCAGATCCCCGATGCGCTGTTCCGCCGCTGGGCCGACGAACACGGCGTCGATCTCCCCCAGCCCGGCGATTACGCGGTCGCGATGTGTTTCCTCCCGCAGGACGACGCCGCCCGCACCTTCGTGACCGAGCGGTTCGAACATCTCGCCGCCAAGGAAGACCAGGACATTCTCGGCTGGCGCGACGTGCCGACCACGCTCGATGGCCTCGGCAAGGCAGTGATCGATTCGATGCCGGTGATCCGCCAGGCGATTCTCGCCCGCTCCGCGGGCTGCGCCGATCAGGATGCATTCGAACGCAAGATCCTCGCGCTGAGGAAGCAGGTGCTCAATCCGCTCGCCGCGCTCGCCGAGAAGCACGATCTGCCCGGCCTTACCGAAACCTACATGCCGAGCTTCTCGAGCCGCACGATCGTCTACAAGGGTCTGCTGCTCGCCACCCAGGTCGGCTCGTTCTACGACGATTTGCGCGATCCCGAATGCGTCTCCGCCTTCGGCCTCGTCCACCAGCGCTTCAGCACCAACACCTTCCCCAGCTGGCGGCTCGCCCACCCGTTCCGCTTCATCGCGCATAACGGCGAGATCAATACCGTTCGCGGCAATGTGAACTGGATGAACGCGCGCCGGCGGACGATGGAAAGCGAGCTGCTCGGCCCCGATCTCGACAAGATGTGGCCGATCATCCCGCACGGCCAGTCGGACACCGCCTGCCTCGACAACGCGCTCGAGCTGCTGGTCGCGGGGGGATACAGCCTCGCTCACGCGATGATGATGCTGATCCCCGAGGCCTGGGCCGAAAACCCGCTGATGGATCCCGATCGCCGCGCCTTCTACGAATATCACGCCGCGCTGATGGAACCGTGGGACGGTCCTGCCGCGGTTTGCTTCACCGATGGCCGCCAGATCGGGGCGACGCTTGATCGCAACGGGCTGCGTCCCGCGCGTTTCTGCGTGACCAAGGACGATATCGTCTGCCTCGCTTCGGAAAGCGGCGTCCTGCCGTTTGCCGAGGAGGACATCGTGCGCAAATGGCGGCTTCAGCCGGGCAAGATGCTGCTGATCGACCTCGAACAGGGCCGGATCATCGAGGATGACGAGCTCAAGGCCGAACTGGCCGAGGCCGAGCCCTATGCCGAATGGCTCAAGCAGGCGCAGGTGCGGCTTGCCGATATCGACCACATCGAGCCCGACCTTTCCGACCTGCCCGAGGAAACCACCACGCTGCTCCAGCGCCAGCAGGCTTTCGGCTACACCCAGGAAGACATCTCGCGCTTCCTCGAGCCGATGGCGCTGCGCGCCGACGATCCGGTCGGATCGATGGGAACCGATACGCCGATCGCCGTCCTGTCCGACCGGGCGCGGCTGCTCTACGATTATTTCAAGCAGAACTTCGCACAGGTCACCAATCCGCCGATCGACCCGATCCGCGAGGAACTGGTGATGAGCCTGCTGTCGATCATCGGCCCGCGCCCCAACCTGCTCGGCCGCGACGCGGGCACGCACAAGCGGCTCGAGGTGTTCCAGCCGATCCTCACCAATGGCGACCTTGCCAAGATCCGCTCGGTCGAGGCGGCGCTCGACGGGGCGTTCCGCTGCGCGACGATCGACATCACCTGGGATGCCGAGGCCGGGGTCGAGGGCATCGAACTGGCGCTGAAGGAAATGTGCTGGGCCGCGACCGAGGCGGTGCTGCAGGACCACAACATCCTGGTCCTGTCCGACCGCGCGCAAAACGAGAGCCGCGTGCCGATGCCCGCATTGCTCGCCACGGCGGCGGTGCACCATCACCTCGTGCGGCAGGGCCTGCGGATGCAGACCGGGCTGGTGGTAGAGAGCGGCGAGCCGCGCGAGGTCCACCATTTCTGCGTGCTTGCAGGCTACGGCGCGGAAGCGATCAACCCCTATGTCGCGTTCGAGACGCTCGAGGACATCCGCGCGCGCAAGCACCCCGAAATCGAGCCGCGCGAAGTCGAACAGAACTATATCAAGGCAATCGGCAAGGGGATCCGCAAGGTGATGTCCAAGATGGGCATCTCGACCTACCAGTCCTATTGCGGCGCGCAGATCTTCGATGCGGTCGGGCTGTCATCCGCCTTCGTCGAGAAATACTTCACCGGCACCGCGACCACGATCGAAGGCATCAGCCTCGACCAGGTGGCCGAGGAAAGCGTGCGCCGCCACCAGCAGGCCTATGGCGACAACCCGCTCTACCGCGACATGCTCGATGCCGGCGGGATCTACCAATATCGCCTGCGCGGCGAGGAACACGCCTGGACCCCCGCCAATGTCGCGCAATTGCAGCACGCCGTTCGCGGCCGCGGCGGCAAGGGCGACCCGGCCAATTACGAGGAATTCGCGCGCAGCATCAACGAGCAGTCCGAACGGTTGCTGACGATCCGCGGGCTGATGGAACTCAAGAAGGCGGAGCAGCCGATCCCGCTCGACGAGGTCGAACCCGCGAGCGAGATCGTCAAGCGCTTCAGTACCGGCGCGATGAGTTTCGGCTCGATCAGTCACGAGGCGCACTCCACCCTCGCGATCGCGATGAACCGGATCGGGGGTCGTTCGAATACCGGCGAGGGCGGCGAGGAGCCGTTCCGTTTCAAGCCGATGGAAAACGGCGATTCGATGCGCTCGCGGATCAAGCAGGTCGCGAGCGGACGGTTCGGGGTGACCACCGAATATCTGGTCAATTCGGACGATATCCAGATCAAGATGGCGCAGGGCGCCAAGCCCGGCGAAGGCGGCCAACTGCCCGGCCACAAGGTCGACAAAAGGATCGGGGCAGTGCGCCATTCGACCCCCGGCGTCGGCCTGATCAGCCCGCCTCCGCACCACGATATCTATTCGATCGAGGATCTCGCGCAGCTGATCCACGACCTGAAGAACGTCAACACCGAGGCGCGCGTATCGGTCAAGCTGGTCTCCGAAGTCGGGGTCGGCACCGTTGCCGCGGGCGTTTCCAAGGCGCGCGCCGACCACGTGACGA
>JBFHIF010000178.1:0-4065 GCA_041596595.1 Erythrobacter sp.
CGCACACACGCCCATGAGCAACGCCCTGAGCGCTGCAGCGTTGTGAGCAGCATCGTCGCCCCGGATCGATTCGATCGGTGCAATCTGGAGGTCGGCGTCGAACGGATGAAGCCGGTGCATCTCGAAGCTGTGGCCGCTCACCATGGCGACCTCGTTTCCGCCTGCGAGGCTCAACTCATCGAGACCTTCGTCGCCCGAGACGATCAGCGAACGGCCGGTGCCGAGACGCGCGAGGGCGCCGGCATAGATCGGGACATAGGCCGGACGGGCGATTCCGATCAGTTGGCTTTCCACCCGGGCGGGGTTTGAGAGCGGCCCCATCAGGTTGAAGATCGTACGCCGGCCTAGCCTTTGTCGGATGGGCTGGATCCGCGCCATCGCAGGGTGGTGGTTCTTGGCAAACAGGAAACAGATGCCGATTTCTGCGAGCGTCTTCTCGGCGGTCCTTCCAGCGGCGTCCATGTCGAGACCGAGTTTCTCGAGCGTATCGGCGGCGCCCGCCTTGGACGAGGCCGCGCGGTTTCCGTGCTTTGCGACCGGAACGCCGCAGGCTGCCACGACCAGGCTGACCGCGGTTGAAACGTTGAGAGTGTGGTGCCCGTCGCCCCCGGTCCCGCATACGTCGATCGCTCCCGGGGGTGCGTCGATCGGTTGAAGGCGTGCGCGCAGGGCTCTTGCAGCGCCGGCGATTTCGTCGGACGTCTCGCCGCGTTCGGTAAGGGCTAGCAGGAAGTCGGCAATTTCCTCTTCGCTCGGCGAGCCGTCGAGGAGAATCCCGAACGCCTCTTCGGCTTCGGCTTCCCCAAGGGGTTCGGAAACGTCAGGCAGGGTCTTCACGCACTGATCCTTTCGGGTAACCGTGTCTTTATCCCGCAAATACGAAGGTAGTTGGCAAGCAAGGCATGACCATGCTCGGTGGCGATGCTTTCGGGGTGGAACTGAACACCGTGGATCGGCAGGGTTTCATGGCGAAAGCCCATCACGCTCGGGTGGTCGCCACCGGGAGTTTCGGCATGCGCATTGGCAAGGAGGCAAGCGGGAAGGTCCACCACCTCCAGGCTGTGGTATCGGGTTGCGGCGAAGGGCGAGGGGAGGCCAGCGAACAGGCCGGTGCCATCGTGCGTAATCGGAGATGTCTTGCCATGCATCAGACCGCCGCGCACGACCTGCCCGCCGAAATACTGTCCGATCGACTGGTGACCAAGGCACACGCCGAGCAGCGGCTTTCCAGCGTCGGCACAGGCGGCAACAAGATCCACGCTGATTCCGGCCTCGTTAGGCGTGCAGGGCCCCGGAGAAATGAGATAGCCTTGCGCGCCGAGGCCGATCGCTTCGCTGGCCGAGAGCGCATCGTTGCGCTCGACCCTGACCTCGGCACCCAGTTCCATGAGATAATGGACGAGGTTGAAGGTGAAGCTGTCATAATTGTCGATGACGAGAATTCCGCTCATCCGATCAGGCCTGGTTCCCGGCGAGCTCGTCGGTCGCGCGCACGAGTCCATCGACGATACCCGGTTCGCTTGCGGAATGCCCGGCGTCGTGGACGATCCGGAAATCGACCTCGGGCCACGCCTTCTTCAGTGCCCATGCCGAAGTCGGCGGCGTGCAAATGTCGTGCCGACCCTGAACGATGATGCCGCGAATTCCCTTGAGGCGATCTGCGTTTTCAAGAAGTTGCGCCTCTTCGAGGAAGAAGTCCTCGAGGAAAAACTTGGCGCAGATCCGGGCGAACGGCACCGCCTTTGACGGATCGGCGAACTCGTCCATCAACGCATCGTTGGGAAGGAGGGTCGCAACGGTTCCTTCCCATAGGGACCATTGTTTTGCCGCTTCGAGCCGGGTGGTCTCGTCTTCGCTGGTGAGGCGCTGATAATAGGCGCGCACGAGGTCTTCGCGTTCTTCGGCAGGGATGTGCCCTGAAAACTGATCCCACTGTTCGGCCATGATCTCGCTCGCGCCGTAGCGGTAGAGCCAGCCCTTTTCCTGATCGCGGGCGAGAAAGACGCCACGCAGGACCAGTTCGCTCACGCGCTCGGGGTGCGTTTCCGCATAGGCAAGGGCAAGGGTGGCACCCCAGCTTCCACCCAGAACCTGCCACTTCTCGTGCCCGCACATTTCGCGCAGCTGTTCGATATCCGCGACGATCCGCCACGTGTCGTTATTCTCGATCTCCGCAAAGGGGAGAGACTTTCCGCACCCGCGCTGGTCGAACAGCAGGACATCGTAGAGATCGGGATCCCATTGCCTGCGATGCGATGGCGCCATCCCACCGCCCGGTCCCCCGTGGAGGAACACGGCCGGCTTGGCTCCGGGCGTCCCGACGCGCTCGTAATACAGCGAGTGGCCTTCGCCGACATCGAGCATCCCGGTTTCGTAAGGTTCGATCTCGGGATAGAGCGAACGTGAATAGCTAATCGTCATGGTTTCTTGCTCACAACCAGTAAGGGGCCGACCCTGCCGCGATCCATGCGTCCGGTCGCCGGATCCCACAATGTCGAGACATTGCCGTCGAGGTATAGCGCGTTGGGGGTCTTGAGCTCATCGCGAAAATATCGCGCAAGCTGGCCGAAGCTGACGGGCGCATCCGCGATTACGAAATGAGCCCGGCCTTTCGCGTCAATTCCAACCCCGTTGCGAATGGCGCGTGAAGGCCCGTTGTCCTGAAAGTCGGGGTGCAACTTGCCATTGATGACCAGCATCGGTCCCGACTGCGTGCCGAATCCGGGCCGGTCCCCCACGGTCCGATAGAAGGTTTCGCTGTCGAGAACGCGCCAGGTAGTTCCGGTTCCGAACAGGACCCCGTTGGGCTTCATGTGGAAATTGCCCGAACCGTCCACGCGGTTGAGTTCAGCGAGCCGCTCGCGGTCGCGAACGAAATAGCCGATCGGTTTCAGATCATCGCCATACATCCCGGCATTGGTCACGAATGCGATATCGCTTTCGTTCCGTCCTGCAGCGAAGCCGGCAATCGACCCCGCCAGTTCTCCGCTGACCGGGGCAAGGGCGGTGGAAATCGCGTGTCGATCGGGGTCCGCTATGCAGTGGGTTAGCGGCACACCTTCGAACTGAACGGGGGCACAAGATGACCCGATGGCGCTCTTGGGCGGGATATCCTCTTCTTGGGCTGCCGCTGTCACCGGCGCGCTTCCATCGAGCGACGTGCGCACCACAGGATCGCCCTCTGGCCGGTCGGAACAGGCGGCGAGAGCGAGCCCGCAAAGGAGTGGGAAGACGAACTTCATGGCATTGCACTCGGCGATTGCGCTGCCCGCACCGTCTCGCGCGCAGCGGCGATAAGCGCACCCGCCTTCGACCGGCATTCGGCAAGCTCGTAATCCGGATCGCTGTCGGCGACGATGCCCGCTCCTGCCTGGACGTGCATCACCCCGTCCTTGACGATCGCGGTGCGCAAAACGATGCAGCTGTCGATCGAGCCATCGGGCGCGAAATAGCCGACGCCGCCGGCATAAGCGCCCCGGGTCTCGGGTTCGAGCTCGGCAATGATTTCGCAGGCGCGGATCTTCGGGGCGCCGGACACGGTGCCCGCAGGGAACCCTGCGAAAAGCGCGTCGATCGCATCACGACCTTCCGCAAGCTTTCCGATCACGTTGCTGACGATGTGCATGACATGGCTATAGCGTTCCACCTTGAAGCTGTCGGTTACCTGCACGCTTCCCCTGGTAGCGACCCGCCCAATATCGTTCCGCCCGAGATCGAGCAGCATCAGGTGTTCGGCGCACTCCTTCGGGTCGGCGAGCAGGCTGGCCTCGTTCTCGCGATCTTGCTGGGGGTCAGCACCGCGGGGCCGCGTCCCCGCAATCGGCCGGATAGTGACCTCGCCATCGCGCACGCGCACTAGGATTTCCGGGCTCGATCCGACCAGGGCGAAGCCGGGCAGGTCGAGAAAGTAGAGGAACGGCGAGGGATTGATGCGCCTGAGACTGCGGTAGAGTTCAAACGCAGGAAGTTCGAATGGACAGGTGAAACGCTGGGCGAGAACGACCTGGAAGATATCGCCCGCAACAATGTAATCCTTGGCCCGTTCGACCATCGCCTTGTATTCAA
>JBFHIF010000179.1:0-4059 GCA_041596595.1 Erythrobacter sp.
CCGACTGTTCATCGCCCAGCAAATTGCCCGCGCCGCGAATGTCGAGATCGTGGCTCGCCAGCTGGAAGCCTGCACCGAGGCTATCGAGATCGCTCAGCACTTTGAGGCGCTTCTCCGCCACCTCGGACAGCGCGACGTCCTTCTCGTAGGTGAGATAGGCATAGGCGCGCAGCTTGGATCGACCCACCCGGCCGCGCAGCTGGTAAAGCTGGGCGAGACCGAACCGGTCGGCGCGGTGAATGATGATCGTGTTGGCGCTGGGTAGGTCGAGCCCGCTCTCGACGATCGTGGTCGACAGCAGCACTTCGTATTTGCCCTCGTAGAACGCGCTCATGCGCTGTTCGATCTCGCTCGCGCTCATCTGGCCGTGGGCGGTGACCGATTTCACTTCCGGCACGGTTTCGCGCAGCCAGTCCTCGACAGCGGCGAGGTCGGAGATCCTCGGCACGATGATGAAGCTCTGTCCACCGCGATGATGTTCGCGCAGCAAGGCCTCGCGCATCACCATCTCGTCCCACTCCATCACATAGGTGCGCACCGCGAGTCGATCGATCGGCGGGGTCTGGATGGTCGAAAGCTCGCGCAGCCCGCTCATCGCCATCTGCAGCGTGCGCGGGATCGGAGTCGCGGTGAGGGTGAGCATGTGCACGTCGGAGCGCAGCTGCTTGAGCTTTTCCTTGTGAGTGACGCCGAAGCGCTGTTCCTCGTCGACGATCACGAGGCCGAGATTGGCGAAGTTGGTCGTCTTGGACAGGATTGCGTGAGTGCCCACCACGATATCGATATCGCCGCTGGTCAGCCCTTCGCGGGTCGCGCTCGTTTCCTTGGAAGGAACCAGCCGCGACAGCCTGCCGATCTTCAGCGGGAAACCGGAGAACCGCTGGACGAAGTTCTGATAGTGCTGGCGCGCAAGCAGCGTCGTGGGGGCAACGACCGCGACCTGCTGCCCGTTCATTGCCGCGACGAAAGCGGCGCGCAGGGCCACCTCGGTCTTGCCGAAACCGACATCGCCGCAGACGAGGCGATCCATCGGCTTGCCGCTTTCAAGGTCGCGCAGCACATCGGCGATGGCGGCCTCCTGGTCGTCGGTCTCCTCCCATGGGAACCGGTCGACGAACTGGTTGTAGACGGCATCCTCGACTTCGAAGACCGGTGCTTTCTTGAGCGCGCGCTCGGCGGCGACCTTCATCAACTCGCCCGCAATCGCGGTGATGCGCTCCTTCAGTCGCGCACGGCGACGCTGCCATGCCTCGCCGCCAAGCCGATCGAGCGGGACCGCGTCCTCGCTCGATCCGTAGCGCGAGAGAACGTCGATGTTCTCGACCGGGATGAACAGCTTGTCGCCGCCTGCATATTCGAGCGCGACGCAATCATGCTGGCTCTTGCCCACTGCGATCGGTTCGAGCCCGAGATACTTGCCGATTCCGTGTTCGACATGGACCACCAGGTCGCCTTTGCCCAGGGCCTGAAGTTCGGCGAGGAAGGCATCGGAATCCTTGCGCTTCTTTTTGTGGCGCACCAGGCGATCACCGAGCACATCCTGTTCGGTGAGCAGTTCCAGGTCGTCATTCGCAAAACCGGTCTCGAGCGGCAGAACGGTGGCGACGGCGGTGCCCTTTGCGGCGATGCCGAGGGCTTCTTGCCAGCTTTCCGCCGTTACAGTCGCGCACCCCGCTTCGGACAGGATCGAGGCGATGCGCGCGCGGCTGCCGGGCGAATAGGCCGCGAGGATCGGCTTGCGCCCCGACTTGGCGACCGCCTTGAAATGTTTTGCAGCGGCTTCGTAGACATTGTCGCCGCGGCCGCGCTCGGGGGTGAAATCGCGCGCGGCCTTGAAACCGAAATCCACGCCCTTTTCGCTTTCGGGTGCGGCGAAGACGCTGGCGCGGTGCGCGGTCGCGGCGGCGAGGGCGGCGTCGAACTCGCCCTGGCTCAGATAGAGCGCATCCTTGTCGAGCGGGCGATAGCTGCCGGACTTGTCGGCGAGGACCTTTTCGCGCTGGTCGTGGTAGTCGGCGATGTCCGACAGGCGTTCTTCGGCCGCCCCGATCGCCGCCTGGTCGATCACGACGACATCATCGTCGGAAAGGTGATCGAAGAGGGTGCTCAGCCGTTCCTCGAACAGCGGCAGCCAGTGTTCCATCCCCGCGAGCCGGCGACCGTCGCTTACCGCCTCGTAGAGCGGGTCCTGGGTTGCCGATGCACCGAACAGCTCGCGATACCGCGAGCGGAACCGCTTGATGCTGTCGTCGTCGATCAGGGCTTCGGAGGCGGGGAGCAGCAGGTGCGAATCGAGGATTCCGGTCGAACGCTGGGTCGAAGGATCGAACAGGCGCAGGCTTTCGAGCTCGTCGCCGAAGAAATCGAGCCGCAGCCCCTGGTCGAGCGAGGAGGGAAAGATGTCGACGATCGAACCGCGCACCGCGAATTCACCGTGGTCGATCACCGTGTCGGTACGGCTGTAGCCCTGGCGGGTGAGCAGCGCAGCGAGGCTGTCATGCCCGATCGTCGTCCCCGGCTTGAACTCGCGCACGCTTTCACGAATGCGGAAGGGCGTGAGCACGCGTTGGAGCACCGCGTTGACGGTGGTGACCAGCAATTGCGATCCGGCCGCCGGGCGTTGCAGCCGGAACAAGGCGGAAAGCCGCGCCGCGCTGACCGAAAGCGCGGGGCTGGCGCGGTCATAGGGCAGGCAATCCCATGCCGGGAATTCGAGCACCTCGATTTCCGGCGCGAAGAAGTGCGCCGCATCGGCCACCGATCGCATCGCTGCATCGTCGGGCGCGATGAACACCGCGCGCCTGTTCGCCGCGCGCGCCAGATCGCTCATCACCAGCGGCACCGCTCCGCGGGGGAGCGATGACAGCGTCAACGGGGTCCGGGCTGAAAGGATGCGTCGGAGGTCGGCCATCGGTGCTCAGTCAAAGGATGGGGAGCGCGAGCGTTCCCCGAAGGCGGTGCGAAAGGCGCGCGTTAGCGCGGGATCTCGACGTAGTCGAGCGCCTGCATCTTCTCGCTGAGAGGGCCGCGAAACCGCTCGGGCACCGGAGCCGACTGCATCGCCCAGGCCATGATATCGACATCGTCTTCGGCCAGCAGGTCCTCGAACCAGCACAGCGCCGCCTCGTCCCACTCTGCCGCATAGCGATCGAAGAAACCGCCGATCATGTAATCGGCCTCGCGGGTGCCGCGATGCCATGCGCGGAAGCGCGCGCGCGCCAGGCGCTGTTCGAAAGTGGGCATATCGCTCATGCTGCGCGGCCTAAGGCACTCGGCATCGGCGTTCAAGCGGCTATAGAGGGTGGCAATGCGTCCCGAGGCCCTCAACCCCTTATTCGCCGAAACCGACACACTCGAAGGCGTCGGCCCCAAAGCGATGAAGCCGCTCGAGAAGCTCGGCCTCACGCGGGTCAAGGACGTCGCCTATCACCTGCCCGAACGCTTTGTCACCCGGCGGGTGATCGCCACGCTCGATGACGCGGCCGAAGGCGAGCAGGTGATCGTCGGCCTGACCCCGACCGAGCACCGCGCGGCGCGCAATCCCGGCCGCGGGCCATACCGGGTTCTGGCGCAGGACGAGGCGGGCAATATCTGCGCGCTGACCTATTTCGGGCGGGCCTCCTACACCGCGAAAAAGCAGCTCCCGGTAGGCGAGAAGCGCTGGATCGCGGGCCGGCTCGACCGCTTCGGCGACATGCTCCAGATCGTCCATCCCGACCATGTCGAAAAGGATAGCGCGGCGCATTTGGGGCGGCTCAACGAGCCGATCTATCGGCTGTCCGAAGGGCTCACCCAGCCCAAGGTCGCGGGGATGGTGACGCAGGCGCTGGCGCGGTTGCCCGAACTGCCCGAATGGATCGAACCGGGCCAGCTCGCCAGCGAAGGCTGGCCGTCATGGCGCGATGCGCTGCACCTCGCTCACAAGGCCACCAACGCGGAGGCGCGCGACCGGCTGGCCTATGACGAATTGCTGGCAAACAGCCTCGCGCTGCTGCTGGTCAAGGCCGAGGGGCGGCGGCGCCGGGGCCAGGCGCTCAAGGGAGACGGTTCGCTTCGCGC
>JBFHIF010000180.1:0-4016 GCA_041596595.1 Erythrobacter sp.
GCGCTGGGGCAGAATTTCCTGCTCGACGAGCAATTGCTCGATCGGATCGCCGCGATACCGGGCGACCTGTCGGGCGAGACGGTGCTCGAGATCGGTCCGGGTCCCGGCGGGCTTACCCGCGCGCTGCTTCGGGCCGGAGCCGCTGTGACCGCGATCGAGATGGATTCGCGCTGTCTGCCTGCCCTCGCAGAACTCGCAGAGGCCTTTCCGGGCCAGCTGCGGGTGATCGAAGGCGATGCGATGAAGCTCGATCACCGCGAGATCATGCACGGCGAACCGTTCCATGTCGCCTCGAACCTGCCCTACAATGTCGGCACGGCGTTGCTGGTCCGCTGGCTTTCGGGCGAGGACTGGCCGCCGCTGTGGAAATCGCTCACCTTGATGTTCCAGCGCGAGGTCGCCGAACGCATCGTCGCGAAACCGGGCAGCGGCACCTATGGCAGGCTCGCGGTGCTCGCCCAGTGGCGCGCCGATGCGCGGCTCGCGATGAAGGTTCACCGCAGCGCCTTCACGCCCCCGCCCAAGGTGATGAGCGCGGTGGTCCACGTGACGCCGCGCGATGCTCCGCCCGGTGTTTCGGCTCGCACGCTCGAACGGCTGACCGAGGCCGCATTCGGCCAGCGCCGCAAGATGCTGCGCCAGAGCCTCAAGTCGCTTCCCGGCGCGCTCGAGGCGCTGTCGGAAGTGGGGATCGAACCCACCCGCCGGGCCGAAACGCTCAGCGTCGGTGAATTCGTCGAAATCGCGCGCCGTATGGGCGGCTGACCGTCGGGAACCAGTCGCGCCGTCAAGCGATTGACGGGGCATGAGTGCCCTCGCCCTGCTCCTCGCCCAGGCCGCCCCTCTCGCGGCGCAAGACCCAGCACCCACCGACCTGCCCTCGATCGAAATCCTCGCAGAAGTGCGCGCCGATCAGGTGCGGATCGAACGCGAGGGCGAGGTGTCGGTAAAGCTCGAAGGGCACCCGCTTGCCGCCAAGGACCAGCGCACCGAGCGCAACCGCGAAAAAGGCGCAAGCGCCTATTCCGACCTCGTTATTCGCACCCACGCCTACGTGACGCTGGCCGATCCGCTGGCGGTGGCTCAGGCGCGTGAGGAAGGGGAGCAAGGCGAACCGGCAGAAGATCAGGACGCCCCATTACAAACGACAAGAACAGGGAACGACGAACAATGAGATCTCTCACCACCCTCTCCTCTCTCGCCATCGCAACCGCCGCGCTGTGCGTCCCCTCGCTCGCCGCGGCTCAGGATCGCGACCGGTCGCGACAGACCGCGCAGCGCAGCCCGACGGTCGAATATCTCAGCCAGACCCCCGCGGGCGAACAGCCCGACGTGCTGCTCGACATTCCCAATCTGAGCGTCGAGGAACTCACTCTCGAAGTCGACAATGTCGAGGCCAGGCTGTCGCTCAATGCGCGGGTCGCCAACCTCGTCCAGCTGAACGCCGGCGCCGATGTCTCGATCGGCAACGTCAAGCTGACGATCAAGGGCGTGCAGGCGCAGGCGGCGCTGGTGGTGCGGCTCGACAATGTCCGCGCGATCGTCGAGCGCACGCTGACCACGATCGAGAACAACCCCGAGATCATCGAAACGCTCGGCAACACGCTCAACAACACGGTCGATACCGCCGGAGGCGTGGTCAACAACACGGTGAATACGGTCGGCAATTTGACGCAAGGTTTGCTGCGCGAAGGCCGCGTGCTCGACCTTGCCCGGTCCGGCCTGCAGGTCGTGAACGAGACGGTCAATTCCGCTGGCAACACCGTGCGGCGCCTGCGCGGCAGCGACGGGGCGCTCTACGAGGTGGTAACCGACAGCGCGAACAAGATCCTCTCCTCGCGAGCGCTTTAACCACCAGGACCGGCGGGCGGGCGGAACAGTCGATCCCCCGCCCACCCGACTTGAGACCGATTGTTAACCTGACACCGCCATAATTCTCCCGATCAGCGGAGAATGGCGGTGTTTGAATTTCTCAATCGCAGGCGACGACCGGCGCGCCCCGTCGAGATTATCGGCGAGGTCGAGATCGCGCGCCCGGCAGCCGATGTCTATGCTCTCATCGACTGGGCCGATCCGCGCAACGCCAAGCGCGCGACCGGCAACAGGGTGACCGGCATATCGGGCAATCCCGGGCGGTTCGACATGGTAACGCCGATGCTGGCCGATTTCACCTTCGAGTTCCTCGTCACCTGCGAGGAACCGCATAGTCGATATGCTTTCGGCTGCGTGATCCGCCCCCAGTTCGGCCCCATGGAGCACACCCACGAAACCTATGGCTTCGAAAGCCTCGGGGCCGATCGTTGCCGCGTGACGCTCACCACCGAGACGCGCTTCGACGCGGGCCTTTCGCGCCGTGCCTATGCCGCCGAAGTCGCGACGATGGCGACTTCAGTCCAGAGCGCCTTGCAGAAGCTCAAGTTACAGGCCGAACACGGCGCCGATTTCGCCAAGGCAGTGGAAGGCAACGTGTTGCTCTAGGCAATTCGCAGGATAGGAATGGGCGCGCGCGTCACCGCGCCTTTGCCCGCTGCCGCCATTGGTGGAGCAGCGGTTCTGTATAGCCTGAAGGCTGCTCTGTTCCTTTGAAGATGAGGTCCATCGCCGCGCGATAGGCCGGACCGTCCTCATTTCCCGCCAAGGGCGTGTAGGACGGATCACCCGCATTCTGCTCGTCGACCTTCCGTGCCATGCGGGCAAGGCTCTCCATCACCTGGTCGCGCGTCACCACTCCGTGAAGCAGCCAGTTGGCGATGTGCTGCGAAGATATTCGCAAGGTCGCGCGGTCCTCCATCAAGCCGACATCGTTGATATCCGGGACTTTCGAACACCCCACCCCGGCATCGACCCAGCGCACGACATAGCCGAGCAGGCCCTGGCAGTTGTTGTCGAGCTCCTCGCGCACCTCGTCGTCGGGCCAGTTGGTATTGTCGGCCAAGGGAATGGTGAGCAGCGCATCAAGTCCCGGTGCGTTCGGCAGGCCTTTCTGGATCTCGAACACGTCTTCCCTGTGGTAATGAAGCGCGTGCAGCACCGCGGCGGTGGGCGAAGGGACCCATGCGGTATTTGCGCCCGCGCGCAGATGGGCGATCTTCTCCTCCATCATCTGTCCCATCCGGTCTGGCGCGGCCCACATCCCCTTGCCGATCTGCGCCGTGCCCGAAAGGCCATGTGTGAGCCCGATCGCAACATTGCGCGCCTCGTAGGCCTCGAGCCAGCGCGATTGCTTCATCGCGCCCTTCCGCATCATCGGTCCCGCCTGCATCGAGGTGTGGATCTCGTCCCCCGTGCGGTCGAGAAAGCCGGTATTGATGAACACGATCCGGTCCTTCACGGCGTGGATGCAGGCCGAAAGGTTGGCAGAAGTCCGCCGCTCCTCGTCCATCACCCCGACCTTGATCGTGTGCCGATCGAGGCCGAGCAGGTCCTCCACCCGGTCAAACAGGTCGTTGGTAAAGGCGCATTCTTCGGGGCCGTGCATCTTTGGCTTGACGATATAGATGCTGCCGCAGCGCGAATTGCCGTAGCGCCCGTGGCCCTCGACATCGAGAGCGCCGATCGCGGCGGTGAAGACTGCATCCATGATCCCTTCGGGGATCTCGCTGCCGTCTGCGAGCCTGATCGCCGGGTTGGTCATCAGATGCCCGACATTGCGGACGAACATCAGGCTGCGACCGGGGAGCGAGCGTAGCTGACCGTCGCGGTCGGTATAGGTCTTGTCCGCCGCAAGCCTGCGGGTCTGGGTTGCCCCGTCCTTCTCGAAACTCTCGGTCAGGTCGCCGCGAACGATGCCAAGCCAGTTGGTGTAGGCGAGCAGCTTGTCTTCTGCATCCACCGCCGCCACCGAATCCTCGCAATCCGCGATCGTGGTGAGAGCGGCTTCGATCAGGATATCGGCAATCCCGGCCCTATCGGTCCTGCCGATAGGGTGATCGCGGTCGAACATCACCTCGACATGAAGGCCATTGTTGCGGAACAGCAGCCCGCGTGCGGTTTCTCCGAGATACTGGCTCTCATCC
>JBFHIF010000181.1:0-3932 GCA_041596595.1 Erythrobacter sp.
AAAGCGAGAAGCACGAAGATCGTGCCGAGAAGCAGGTTTTTCATGGCGCTGTCGATTAGCGCATCGCGCGTGCGAGCGCCATAAGCTCCTGTAGCTGACCGGAAGAACGGTGCCGCGATTTGCGAAATTTGCCCTAGACAGCGGGCTTATCAGCTCGCCAATATTCAAGGTCGAATATAGCCGCGGCGATGGCGAATGCGGCGATGATCGCGACAAATTCCCCTCCATCCTCGATAAAGGCGAGAAACTGCTTTCTCATCGGGTCTGACTCGCCCCACACGACCAGCAGATCGACGAACACACCGAAGAATGCCGCCACGCCGATGCAGATCGCGAGCAGCAGAGTGTGGATTGCGTCGCGCGTGCCGGTCGAACGCAATGCCGTAGCGAGGCCAGCGAGCCATATCGCGCCCACGATGCCGAACAGCAGTGCTTCTCCCAGGTGGTTGGATTCAACGGGGACTATCGGCATGGACGGGAGAGCCGGACCGATCGCCTCGCCCAGATGCTCGTGCACTTCGAGCCAATTGTCCAGCGTCAGCCAGACGAACAGGAGCGCGTTGGTGAGGTGGACCGGCGCGCGTTTGCGCCACCACAACAGGCCCAACATCACCGCGCAAGCGGCCGTAAGCGAATATTCGAGGAATTCGCCGAACGATTCCTCTTTCGAAAGATAGAACTGGGCTGGCAACCATTCGCCCGTTGCCGCACCGTAATGCGCGGCGACGCTCAGCCCGATGAGCAGACAGGCATAGGGCACGATGAGCACGAGAGCGCGTGCGAACGCCTTTGCCGTCAGCACCCTGCCCGTTTCCGCCATGATTTCCGCTGGGGCGATGATAATGCCTCTCCCGCATGGCGTCGCAGCCGGGCACCTAGCCCGGTCGTTAATGACCCTCAGCCCTCGCAAATATCATGATCGCCTTCGGGAAAGCTTAACGCCGCGTCCACCTTGTCTCGAGGGCAGATGGCGACCACGGTGGAGCTCACCACCGCTTGACCCAGCCTAGAGCCACCTCCAGCGCCGGAACAAGGCCAGCTGGATCGCCATGATCCCCAGGCACGAGGCCACCACGACCCAGAACGCCTCGCCGTTCTCGACCCCGGGCATCCCGCCCACATTGATCCCCATCAGCCCGGTGAGAAACCCCAACGGAAGGAAGATGCCCGCCACGATCGTAAGCATGTAGGTGGCGTGCTGGTTCAAGGCGAGGCTGCGCGCCCGCAATTCGTCCTGCAGCACGACCGCGCTTTCCTTGCTGATATCGATATCGTCGAGATAGCGGCGCAGGCGGTCGATCGAATCGGCAATGGCACGCCGGTCGTGTTCCTCGAACCAGTCGGGCGCTTCGCGGGAAATCCGCTCGAGTGCCTCGTGCTGCGGCGACATATGGCGCTTGAGCGCGAGACAATTGCGCCGGATTCGGGTGATCTGCGGGAGGATCTCCTCGTAATTCTCCTCGACATCCATTTCCTCGAGCGCATCGATCTGGCTGTTCATGTCGACGATGGTCTGGTTCATCCGCACCACCAGCTGCTCGACGATCTGAGTGATTGCGGCCCCGGCATCTTCCGGCCCGGTTCCGGCATCGAGCATCGCCATGACATCGCGCGGCGTCTGCATCGGAAGTTTCCGAAGCGTGATCAGGCGCGCCCCGTCGCTCCAGACCTGGAGCGAGATCATGTCTTCGGGCCGTGATTCGGGGTGGAAATTGATCCCGCGCAAGGTGGCCACGATTGCATTGCCTTCCCTCAGCGCGCGCGGCCTCGTCGAATCCGATACGAGCAGTTCGGCGGTGGGTGCGGGAATATCGAGATCAGTCTCGAGCCAGGGCCTGACCTCCTTGGCGTGCCGTCTCAGGTGAAGCCACAGCACCTCCCCGGGGGCCTGCGGGGTCCAGTTGTCCACTTCTTCCCTGCCGATGGGTCGCGCACCGCCCTTGCCATCGAGGACACGCCCGAAGATCAGTGGGTCGGTCCCTTCGGTCGCGTCTGTCTCCAGATCCTCCATCGTCGCACCATGCCGCACAAACGGACGGTTGTCATTGCCCGTTCACGCCCGTGCGCCTATATGCGCGCCCATGTCTTCCGTAAGACCCTGGCGCGATATCGAGCGGCGCAAATGCCGCCAGATCATGGTTGGCGACGTTCCCGTCGGCGGCGATGCACCGATTACCGTGCAGACCATGACGAACACCCCGACCGAGGATGCTGTCGCGACGATCGACCAGATCCGGCGCTGCGAGGAAGTCGGCTGCGATATCATCCGCGTCTCTTGCCCGACCGAGGAAGCGACAGCCGCCTTCGGAAAGATCACCCGGGCGGCGAGGATCCCGATCGTTGCCGACATCCACTTCCACTACAAACGCGCGCTCGAGGCCGCCGATGCAGGCGCGGCCTGTCTGCGGATCAATCCGGGCAATATCGGCTCGTCGCAGCGCGTGGCCGAAGTCGTTCGCGCGGCAAAGGCCAATGGCTGCGCGATCCGCATCGGGGTCAATGCAGGCAGCCTGGAAAAGCACCTACTCGAAAAATACGGCGAACCTTGCCCGGAGGCATTGATCGAAAGCGCTCTCGATCACATCAAGCTGCTGCAGGATCACGATTTTCACGAATACAAGGTCGCCGTGAAAGCGTCCGACGTGTTCCTCGCGGTCGCAGCCTATCATGGCCTCGCCGAAGCGGTCGATTGCCCCCTGCACCTGGGCATTACCGAAGCGGGCGGTCTGATCGGCGGAACGGTCAAGTCCTCGATCGGGATGGGTTCGCTGCTGTGGGCCGGGATCGGCGACACGATCCGGGTCTCCCTCTCGGCGGAGCCCGAGGAAGAGGTCAAGGTTGGCTATGAAATGCTCAAGGCCTTGGGCCTTCGCACCCGCGGGGTTCGCGTCGTCTCCTGCCCGAGCTGTTCGCGCCAGGGGTTCGACGTGATCCGCACGGTCGAAAAGCTCGAAAAGCGGCTCGAGCATATCAAGACCCCGATGAGCCTATCGGTGCTTGGCTGCGTCGTGAACGGCCCGGGCGAAGCGCGCGAAACCGATATCGGGCTGACGGGCGGCGGGAACGGTCGGCACATGGTCTATCTCTCGGGAGTGAAGGACCACCACATCGAAAGCGATGACATGCTCGACCATATCGTCCGTCTGGTCGAGGAAAAGGCCGCCGCAATTGACGCAGGCGAAGCGACGGCATTCGATCCGCACGCGGCAGAAGCGGCCGAGTGATCCGCGCGCTTATCGGTCTGGGAATCGCGCTGGCCACTCTCGGCGGTGGGATCGGAGGCTACGCGGTCTATTCCGAAACCCGCTCTCACGATTACCCCGAAGCAGAAATCTACGCCGTCTCCGACAACGCGATGGGCGAAGTCGACGCGGCGCTTGATCGCGCGTCCCTGAGCGACAAGCGCGTGCTGGTCGTCATGGGCGCAAACTGGTGTCACGACAGCCGCGCTCTGGCCGGACGGTTGACGACCGGGCGGATCGGCGCATTGGTGTCCGAGAACTATGAAACGGTGTTCGTGAATGTCGGCATGCCGCAGACCGGCGATGGCCACAATCTCGCGATCGCCCGGCGTTTCGGTATCGAGGACCTGCCCGGCACGCCTAACCTCCTTGTTCTTTCCGCCGATGGGTCACCGCTCAACGCTTCGACTGCAACCGGGTGGCGCGATGCCGCGAGCCGCAGCGAGGCGGAAATCTACGAAGCCCTCCGTGGCCTCGCGGCGCGAGACTGAACCCTGCTGCACGTCGTTCACCACGCAGACTACATGGCCCCTCGCCCTGCGAGCGGCAGCTTTCGCTTCGACAAATATTTCCTCGTTATGCAGGAATTGCGGTCCAGCGGCGTGGCGATGACCGAGCACGCGCCTGATCCGATGCCGCGCGAATGGCTCGAGGCAGTCCACGATCCCGCCTATGTCGACGAAGTGTTCC
>JBFHIF010000182.1:0-3929 GCA_041596595.1 Erythrobacter sp.
AAATGCGCGCAGCCCCTTGGTCAGCGCGGCGCGCAGGCCCTGTTCGTGGGTGCCACCATCGGGGGTGGGCACGGTGTTGCAATACCAGCTGGTCGAACCGTCGGAATAGAGCGGCCACGCAACGGCCCATTCGACCCGCCCCTTCGACTGGCCGTTTTCGTCCTCGGGGAAATCCTGGCTGCCGGTAAAGGGCTGCGCCGTGACGCATTCGCGCGCGCCGATCTGTTCGGCGAGGTGATCGGCGAGGCCGCCGGGAAACTTGAACGTGGCTTCGGTGGGAACGTCCTCGCTGGAAAGGCTCTCGGCGCATTTCCAGCGGATCTCTACGCCCGCGAACAGATAGGCCTTTGACCGTGCAAGCTTGAACAGGCGCGCAGGCTTGAACTGCCGATCGCCGAAGATTTCGGGATCGGGAGTGAAGCTGACGGTCGTTCCGCGGCGATTTGGGGTAGGGCCCAGTACCTCCAGCCCGCCGAGCGCGAGCCCCTTGGAAAATTCCTGCGCATAGAGCTGCCGGTCGCGCGCGACCTCGACCCGCGTGTGCGAGGAGAGAGCGTTGACCACGCTTACGCCGACGCCATGTAGTCCGCCGCTGGTGGCATAGGCCTTGCCCGAAAACTTGCCGCCAGAATGCAGCGTCGACAGGATCACTTCGAGAGTGGACTTGCCGGGGAACTTGGGATGCTCGTCCACCGGAATGCCGCGACCGTTATCGGCAATCGACAAGCGGTTCTGTTCGTCCAGTCGGACCTCGATCCGGCTTGCGTGTCCCGCGACCGCCTCGTCCATCGCGTTGTCGAGAACTTCCGCGGCAAGGTGGTGCAGCGCGCGATCGTCGGTGCCGCCGATATACATTCCGGGCCGGCGCCGAACGGGTTCCAGGCCTTCGAGAACCTCGATCGAGGAGGAATCGTAATCGCCGCTCGATGCGGGCGTGTTTTCAAACAGGTCATCGGACATGGTTTGGCTATAGGCGTCGCCGCGGCGCGCTCACAAGCGGTCGCGGCGATGTTTTGCGCCGCTTTTAATTGCCGAAGCTCGAGGGAGCGGGATCGACCGCGACGACGCTGCGATCGCGCACTTCGCGCACTTCGAGCGCGCGTTCGGCCACGCCGTCGCGGCGGAAACGGAACGCGCCGTCAACGCCGAGAAAACCGCCGCGATCATACAGGCGGTCGCGCGGGAAGGCGCTTCCCACGCGCCAGTCGCGCGCCACGCGAAGCGCCAGCAGGACCGCGTCGTAGCCGAGGGTCGCGATGCGGTAGGGCCGTGACCCGAACCGCGCTTCGTAACTTTCGGCAAACCGCTTGTAACGTGCGTCCGAAACCGCCGAGAACAAGGCGCCTTCGACCGCGTCCGAGCGTGTGAGGATCGATTCACCGCTCCACAATTCGGTGCCGATCAGGCGGGTGCCCTCGGCGCCATCGCTGCGCAGTTCGCCGGCGGCCTGGATGCCAAGCCGCGCCCCGTCGGCGATCAGGACGGTGTCATACCCGCCTGCCGCACGCAGCCGCTGGGCGGCGCTGACCACGGAAGTGTTGCCGCGGGCATAGCGCGCCGACCCGACCAGCGAACCGCCGTAATCGCGGAGCGCATTGTTGAGAGCGTCGAACGAACGCTGGCCGTAATCCCCTTCGGGCACGAGCGCGGCAAAACGGTTGGACCCGCGCTGCCGCGCAAACTGGACCGAACGGCGGATCGACTGTTCGGGCACGTGGCCCATGACGAACACGTCGGGACTCGCGATCGAGGAATCGTTCGAGAACGCGATCGAGGGGACGCGCGCGGGCCGAGCCGCGGCCTGAACCGCAGGGACGCTGTCGGAAAGCAGTGGCCCCAGGATCAGGCGGTTGCCGTCGGCAATCGCCTGGCGTGCCGCTTCACCGGCTCCGCGGGCGGTATCGTAGGTGGTGATGCGGATGTTGTTGGCATTGGTATCAAGCAGCGCCATCGTCGTGGCGTTGGCGAGCGATTGCCCCACGTCCGCGGTCGGCCCCGACATCGGCACGAGCAACGCCACGCGGTGGCGGGTTTCGTCACTGGGAAGCGCGGTTGCGCTCGGTTCCGGGGTCGGAGCGGCTTCGGGAGCGCGCGAGACGGGTTCGGTCTTCGGAATGACCGCGCACCCTCCGAGCAAGGCTGCCCCGGCAAAGGCCGCTAGGAACCTGCCCGAATTCGAACCTGAAACGGTGGTGCGCGATTGCTTCATTCTTGCCGACCCTTGCTTGCTGCTTCAAAGACTGTCGCTGATGGACACGCCCGAACCTGAATCAGCGCTTAGTGAACCTCTGTTGGCCGGGCTTTATATTGTCGCGACCCCGATTGGCAATCTTGGCGACATGACGATCCGGGGGCTCGACACGCTGCGCGGGTGCGAAGTGATCGCCTGCGAGGATACGCGGGTCACCGGCAAGCTGCTGAAACGGTTCGGGATCACCACCCGAATGCAGCGATATGACGACCACGCCTCGCAAGGCCAGCGCACCGCGCTGCTCGATCGCGCGCGCTCGCAGCCGGTCGCGCTCGTATCCGATGCAGGCACGCCGCTGGTGTCCGATCCCGGCTATCGCCTCGTGCGCGAGGCGCGAAGCCAGGGCATTGCCGTGACCAGCATCCCCGGAGCCTGCGCCGCGATCACCGCGATCACGATCTCGGGCCTGCCGAGCGACCGGTTCCTGTTCGCAGGCTTTCTGCCGGTGAAGGACAAGGCCCGGCGCGATGTGCTGGCGGAACTGGGCGAAGTCGATGCGACGCTGGTCTTTTACGAAACCGGGCCGAGGCTCGAACGCAGCCTGCGAACAATCGAAGACGTCCTGCCCGGCCGCGAGGTCGCCGTTGCTCGCGAACTGACCAAGCTGCACGAGGAATGCCGTAGCGCAAGTGCCGCTGATCTGGCCGACCATTACGCCGCCCACCCGCCCAAGGGCGAGATCGTGCTGCTTGTCGGCCCACCGGTCGACGCGATCGGCACCGCCGACCCCAATGCTCTGCTGCGCGAGGCGCTCGAGGAATGCAGCCCGAGCAAGGCCGCGGGCCGCGTGGCAAAGGCGACGGGGCTGGATCGCAAGGACCTCTACGCCCGCGCGGTGGAGATCAAGGGGGCATGACGGCGCGCCGCCAGATAGCCGATCAGCGCGGTCGCGAGGCCGAGGCGCAGGCGGCTCAGTTTCTCGTCGGCCAGGGCTGGCGGATCCTCGCGCAGCGGGTCAAGACCAGGCTAGGCGAGATCGACCTGATCGCCCGCAAGGGGGCGCTCATCGCCTTTGTCGAGGTCAAGTGGCGCGGTCGGATCGCGGACCTCGCGATCGCGATCGACGAGCGCCGACTCCAGCGCGTGGCGGCCGCGGTCGAAGTCGTTGCCCACGAATATGCAGGCGAGGGCGACGATATCCGCATCGACGTGATCCTGCTTGCGCCCGGCGCAGCGCCCCGCCACATCGAAAACGCCTGGATGCCATAGGAAGTTACGAAATGCCGCTCAAAGTCGCGGTCCAGATGGACCCCATCGAAACCGTCAACATCGCCACCGATTCCTCCTTCGCGCTGATGCTCGCGGCGCAGGAGCGGGGGCACGAGGTTTTCGAATATCACGTCGAAAGCCTGACTCTCGATGCCAACGACCGGCTGTGGGCGCAGTGCCATCCGGTTAGGCTGCAACGCGTCGAGGGCAATCATGTGGAGAAGGGCGAGGCGCAGCGGCTCGACCTTGGACGCGATATCGACGTGGTGCTGATGCGCCAGGACCCGCCGTTTCACATGGGCTACATCACCGCGACCCACCTGCTCGAACGGATCGGCTCGGAAACGCTGGTGGTGAATGACCCCGCAAACGTCCGCAACGCTCCCGAAAAGGTCATGGTGCTCGAATATCGGCGGTTCATGCCGCCCACCCTGATCACCCGCTCGGTCGATGAAGTCCGCCGCTTCAT
>JBFHIF010000183.1:0-3923 GCA_041596595.1 Erythrobacter sp.
CGTCGCTTCCCACCACCGGAAGCCTGCCTCCCTGGTCGAGGACATTGACCTTGCCCACGATCAGTTCGGCGCCCGACTGCCAGGTTTTGGACACGCTCACCGACAGGTCGAAATCGTCTGCATCCTCGCCGCGGAACAGCGCGGTGTTGCTGGGGATCAGGCCGATCACCCCGTTCGAGGTCTTGCCCCACGTATATTCGGGACGGATCGTGAGCTTGAAACTGTCATCAACGCCCAGCGCGCTTCCCGCGACATCGATATAGGCGTCCGCGCGTCCACCATAGCGTGCCAGCGGATCGGCGCTGCCCGAAGTCGGGCTGTCGACGAATTGCGAAACGACCAGGCGAACGCTCACGGGATCGGACGAAACGGGGCGCTTGGTCTCGATCGGTCCGACCTGTGTGCTTGCCGCGCTCGCTTCAGCAGCGGTTCCGTCTGCATCGCCGCGCGTGTCGTCCTCGCGCGCCGAAGCCGGCGCGGCGATTGCCAGCGCTGCTGTGCCCACCGCAAGGGCGATCCGGCTCGTGCCCGAACTGCGCGAAGATTTCACCGTCATGATCCCGTCCAGCGATGCCGTGCGTGATCACGCGGGGCGCCGCAAGCTGTATGTTTGGTCGTCCCTTTGGTGGGGGTGCGCCCGTACAGCGGATGATCGATCGTCATCCTGCCTGTTCACGATCATGCGGCGAGTTTGTTCGGCGCGCTTGTATGCAAACGACATCAAGCGAGAAATCGATGGTCTGTGTCAACCGGGCCTTAACCACGAGCGGCGGAACTGGCTGTCAGCGCGGCAGATTGCTCGCCCCCATCAGCGCCTGATCGACGCTGCGCGCGCATTGCCGCCCTTCGCGGATCGCCCACACCACGAGGCTTTGCCCGCGCCGCATGTCGCCGCAGGCATAGACCTTGTCGACACTGGTCGCATAGCTGTCGGTGTCCGCAGAGACATTGCCGCGATCGCTCAGTTCAACCCCGGCCTGTTCGAGCAATCCGGCCTTTTTCGGCCCGACAAATCCCATCGCCAGAAGGATCAGATCGGCGGGAATTGTGAATTCGCTGCCGACGATCTCGCGCATCTGGCCATCGACCCACTCGACCCGGGCACATTCGAGCCCGGTCACGGTCTCGCCGTCTCCGATCACGCGCTTGGTCAGCACCGCCCAGTCGCGATCGACACCTTCTTGGTGGCTCGAGGATGTCCTCAATTTGAGTGGCCAGTCGGGCCAGGTCAGCGCCTTGTCTTCCTTTTCGGGAGGCTTGGGCATGATCTCGAGCTGGGTGACGCTTTTCGCGCCCTGGCGGTTCGATGTTCCCACGCAGTCGCTGCCGGTGTCTCCGCCCCCGATCACGACGACGTGCTTGCCGGTCGCAAGCAGGCTCCCGCGCGGCGCGGCGCGCACTTCCTCGTCACCCGCATTGCGCTTGTTCTGCTGGGTAAGAAATTCCATCGCCAGCCTGACGCCGGGCATTTCCGCGCCAGGAATGGCGAGTTGACGGGCATCCTCGGCGCCGCCTGCAAGCACGATCGCGTCGAAGTTCTCGTCAAGGCTCTTGAACGAGACGTCGACGCCCACTTCCTTGGATGTCTTGAAGGTCACGCCCTCGGCTTCCATCTGGACGCAGCGCCGGTTGATGAGGTGCTTTTCCATCTTGAAGTCGGGGATGCCGTAACGCAGCAGCCCACCGACACGGTCGCTTTTCTCGAACACGGTCACCGAATGTCCGGCGCGCGCAAGCTGCTGGGCGCAGGCCATCCCGGCAGGACCCGACCCGACCACCGCGACCGATTTGCCGGTCTTCTTTTCGGGAACCTGGGGCGTGACCCAGCCTTCCTTCCATCCGCGGTCGATGATCGCGCATTCGATCGACTTGATCGTCACCGGCTGGTCGATGATGTTGAGTGTGCAGCTCGCCTCGCACGGGGCGGGGCAGATCCGCCCGGTAAACTCGGGGAAATTGTTGGTCGAATGCAGCAGGTCGAGCGCGGTCTTCCAGTCGCCCTCGTAGACAAGGTCGTTCCAGTCCGGGATCAGATTGTTCACCGGACAACCGTTGTGACAATAGGGGATGCCGCAATCCATGCAGCGCGAAGCCTGCGCGGAAAGCGTCGCGTCATCCGGCTGGATCACGAACTCGCGATAATTGCCGAGCCGTTCCTTGGCATCGAGATAATCGCGCTCGCGCCGATCGAGCTCGAGGAAACCGGTATCCTTGCCCATTATTCCGCCGCCTCCATTTCGGCTTCCTTGCGTTCGCCTTCGAGCGCCTCGAGAGCGCGCCTGTAATCGCGCGGCATGACCTTGACGAAGTGCCCGATCGCGGCGTCCCAATCGCCGAGCAGCTCTTTTGCAAGCGTGCTTCCGGTGTGGAGCTGGTGGCGCTCGACAAGGATGCGCAGCCGCTCGGCATCGTGGCGCAGCATGTCGCCCATGCCGTAATCGTGGACCGAGCCTGGCCGCTGGACCGGGCGCCCGGTCCCTTCCTCGGCATCGGGGTCGGCGCTCACCGGCACGACATCGACCTGGGCGTGGTTGACCAGGCTGGAGAACCGGCCTTCGGGATCATAGACATAGGCGACCCCGCCGCTCATCCCCGCGGCGAAGTTGCGCCCGGTGCGACCGAGCACGACGACCACCCCACCTGTCATGTATTCGCAGGCATGGTCGCCCGCGCCTTCGACCACCGCGATCGCACCCGAATTGCGCACCGCGAAACGTTCGCCCGCGACTCCGCTGAAATAGGCCTCGCCCGCGATCGCGCCGTAGAGCACTGTGTTGCCGACGATGATGTTCTCCCACGCCTTGCGCGGCGTGCCTTCGGGCGGGCGGACCACGATGCGACCGCCCGACAGGCCCTTGCCGACGTAATCGTTGGCATCGCCAGTGAGATCGAGCGTCACACCATGAGCGAGCCACGCGCCAAAGCTCTGTCCCGCGACCCCGGTGAGGTTCACCCGGATCGTGTCGACCGGCAGGCCTTCGTGGCCATGCGCCCTCGCGATCTCGCCCGACAGCATCGCGCCCACGGTGCGATGGACGTTGCGGATCTCGTAATCGAGCTGGACCGGCGTTTTCGCCTCGATCGCGTCTCTGGCGTCGGCGATCAGCTGGTTGTCGAGCGCTGCGCCGAGCCCGTGGTCCTGTTCCTCGATATTGCGCAGCGGCGCATCGGAGCGGATCGGCGGGGAGAACAGCAGCCGTTCGAGGTTGATCCCGCGCGCTTTCCAGTGGCGGTGCATCCGGTTCATGTCGAGCCGGTCGACCCGTCCGATCATCTCCTCGACCTTGCGGAAGCCCATCTCGGCCATGATGCCGCGCAGTTCCTCGGCGACGAAGAACATGTAGTTGACCACGTGTTCGGGCTGGCCGGTGAAGCGCGCCCGCAGCACCGGGTCCTGCGTCGCGACGCCCACGGGGCAGGTGTTGAGGTGGCATTTCCGCATCATGATGCAGCCCGCAGCGATCAGCGGAGCGGTGGCGAAACCGAATTCGTCCGCGCCCAGCAGCGCACCGATGGCAACGTCGCGACCGGTGCGAAGACCACCATCGACCTGCACCGCGATGCGGCTGCGAAGATCGTTCAACAGCAGCGTTTGCTGGGTTTCGGCAAGGCCGATCTCCCAGGGTGACCCTGCATGGGTGAGACTGGTGAGCGGCGATGCGCCGGTGCCCCCGTCATAGCCCGAAATCGTCACGTGGTCGGCGCGCGCCTTGGAAACGCCCGCGGCGACGGTGCCGACCCCGACTTCGGAGACCAGCTTGACCGATATGCGCGCCTCGGTGTTGACGTTCTTGAGGTCGTGGATCAGCTGCGCGAGATCCTCGATCGAATAGATGTCGTGGTGCGGCGGCGGCGAGATCAGGCCCACGCCGGGCACCGAGAAGCGCAGCTTCGCGATGTACTCGGAGACCTTGTGCCCAGGC